>JAOPYP010000197.1 GCA_025964635.1 Actinomycetes bacterium
GGCCGAGGAAGGGGACGGAGGGGCTGCCGCGCCGACGGAGGTACTGCCGCCCGCGCCCGAGCCGGCGCTGCGCGAGGAGGCCCCCGCCCCGATGCGGGGCCGCCTGACCCGGCTGCGCGGGAGGCTGGCCGCCTCCCGGGGCGGGTTCGGCTCGGCCCTGCTCAACCTGCTCTCCCGCGACACCCTGGACGACCAGGCCTGGGAGGACATCGAGGACACCCTGATCACCGCGGATATGGGAGTCGCGCCGTCCCGCCAGATCACCGAGGAACTGCGGACCCAGGTGAAGGTGACCGGCACCCGCGACCCGGTCCAGGTCCGCACGATGCTGCGCACCGAGCTCATCCGCCAGATCGGGCCGGAGATGGACCGGACCCTGCACACCGGCTGGCGCGGGGACCGGCCCTCCATCGTGCTCATCGTGGGGGTCAACGGGACGGGCAAGACCACGGTCGCCGGGAAGCTCGGCCGCGCGCTCATCGGCGAGGGCCAGACGGTGGTGCTCGGCGCCGCCGACACGTTCCGCGCCGCCGCCGCCGACCAGCTCCAGACCTGGGCCGAACGGATCGGGGCCCAGGTGGTCCGGTCCGACCGCGAGGGAGCCGATCCCGCCAGCGTGGCGTTCGAGGCGGTGAAGGTCGGCATCGACGAGCGGGCGAGCACCGTCATCGTGGACACCGCCGGACGGCTGCACACCAAGACCGGCCTCATGGACGAGCTCGGCAAGATCAAGCGGGTCATCGAGAAGCGCGCCACCGTGGATGAGGTCCTGCTCGTTCTCGACGCCACCACCGGGCAGAACGGCCTCCGCCAGGCGCGGGTGTTCGCCGAGGCGGTGGACGTGACCGGGATCGTGCTGACCAAGCTGGACGGGACAGCCAAGGGCGGCATCGTTATCGCGGTGCAGCGGGAACTTGGGGTCCCGGTCAAGCTGGTCGGGCTGGGAGAGGGGCTCGACGACCTGGCCCCGTTCGAGCCCGAGGCCTTCGTGGACGCCATCCTCGGCAGCTGAGGCCCCCGCTGGCCCCGATGAGCCGCACCGGGCTCTGCGGGGCGCGCTAAGGCGTCCTGGCGGACTCCACGGACTCCACGGACTCCACGGGCACGGGGGGCGCGGGCGGGGGCGGCCGGACGGGCTCGCCGGCTCAGGCGGGCATGTGGCCGGCGCTTGACCGGCTCCCGCTGGCTACCTGGGCGCCCGCGCCAGGCCGCCCCGGCCACTATCCGCGCCCTGGATCCGTGCTGCGCCTGCACCGCGGCTCCGCGCCTCTCCCGCCCTCCGCGCCATCGCCGCGTGCTCGCCCGGGGCGGCTCGCATGATGTCCTGGCCGGGCTGGTGCCGCGCTGGTGCCGGGCTGGTGCCGGGCCGGTGGCGGTGCCGGGGCGGTCTGCGGGTGTTCTGAGTGGCCGAATAGGGGGTCGCTTATGCGCGATTTGCCCAAATCGGCGTGACCAGATTGACATATTTTCTGGGGATCTTAACGCGACTAATATTCTAACGATATTAGTAGAACGGCGCGGACTGGTCGCACGTGTTTGTGGGACTTAGTTGTGGTCACGGTGCGCATGTGGCAAACTGCCCAGCGTGGCGATTCTGATGGGCAACAACGGTGTCGGCAGCCCCAATCCAAGTTCCCGCGAGCTGGACAACGTGGTGAGAGAAGCGGAGCCGCCGGTCCTATCGAGTACCGAGGCGATAACCCATACATTCTCGCTTGTCAATCAGGCAGGCGACCGCGCGGTGGCCTATTTCTACGGCCGCCTGTTCGCAGAGAATCCGGAACTGCGGCCCATGTTCCCGGCCGCCATGGACGCCCAGCGGGACCGCCTTTTTCACGCCCTCACCCGCATCGTGCACAGCCTCGGCTCACCCGAGACAATGGAGCCGTACCTGAGTCAGCTCGGGCTTGACCATCGCAAGTACGGCGTGCTGACCGAGCACTATCCGGCGGTGGGCGGGGCTCTGCTCGCCACGCTGGGCCGCTTCTCCGGCGACGCCTGGACTCCGGGGGCGGAGGCCGCCTGGGCGGGCGCCTACGAACGGGCGACGCAGCTGATGACCGCGGCGGCGGACAAGTCCGCGGAGCACTCGCCGCCGTGGTGGTCGGCGGAAGTGGTCGGGCACGAACTGCGCAGCCCCACCCTCGCCGTCCTCACCCTGCGCCCGGAGCAGCCGTTCCCGTACCTGGCCGGGCAGTACGTGAGCATCCAGTCCGCCCACTGGCACCGCGTGTGGAGGCCGTTCTCGGTGGCCAACGCGCCGCGTGCGGACGGCTTGCTCACCTTCCACATACGCGCCGTGTCCGGGGGATGGGTCAGCTCCGCCCTGGTTCATCACACGAGGGTCGGAGACCGGGTGAATCTCGGGCCGCCGCAGGGCAGCATGACACTCGCCGCGGGGTCCGGCGGGGGCATGTTCTGCGTGGCCGGTGGCTCGGGCCTGGCGCCCCTGAAGGCGCTGATCGAGCAGGCGATCGCGGACAGCCGGCCGGAACGCCGGCGCCGGATCCGCCTGATCGTCGGGGCCCGCCGCGAGTCGGAACTCTACGACCTGCCCGACCTGTGGCGGCTGGAGTCGTACTACCCGTGGCTGCGCATCAGCACCGCCGTCTCGGCTGATCCGGACTATAGCGGGGTAAAGGGAATGCTCCCCGATGTCATCGCCCGCCAGCTGCCGCAGAAAGACGACGATGTCTACATCAGCGGGCCTTCGCCGATGGTAACTAAGTGCATCCAGGTGCTCCGTACGACGGGCCGGAGTAATTGGCGTATTCACGCGGACCCAGTGGATCCTCCGAGCGAGTTAAGGGTTAGCGGAATAAAGGATTCCATCGGTCATGAGTGCGCGAGCTTATAGCCGCACTCGACGCACGCTACGCTTAACGGGATGGCGCGGCGATGAAGTCAGCCCTGAGGACCTTGTGGCGCGGGAGCCTATTTGCCCGGTGGATGCCATCGGCGGCCACGCGCGCCACACCTGGTCCTGCCCTGGCCGCGGTCTGCCGCGTACCGGGTAGCTCCCTGTTCCCCAGCCCGCTGATGGCCGTTCCCGCGGCGGCCAGCCGGGCGCGAGCCAGTTCCCCCGTAGCCAGCCCAGTGATGGCCAGCACAGTGGTGGCCAGTCCAGTGATGGCCAGTCCGGCCATGACCAGTCCAGCGGGAGCCAGTTTCATGGTCAAAACCTCCGTGGCCAGCCCCACGGGGCCTCACTCCGTAGCGGACAGCCTGATGACCGCCTGCCCAGTGGCGGACAGCCCGGCAGCCGCCAGCCCGGTGGCGCCGAACCCCGTGGCACCGAAGCCCGAGGTACCGAGTCCGGTAGCACCGAAGCCCGGGGTACCGGGTCCCGTGGCGCCCGGCCCTGAGGTACCGAGTCCCGGGGCGCCCAGCCCCGGGCCAGCCACCCCGGGCGCGGACAGCCTGGTGGGCGACGTGCCGGGGGATGACGATCCGGGGGCGCCCAGCCCGGGGCCTGACCGCCCGGGGCCTGGCTGCCCGTCGGCCGATTCACCGGCGCGGGATCAGCCGGCCGCCAGCGCCCTGGAGGCAGCCGGTACCGCTGCCCCGCCCGCCCGGCTGACCTGGCCCGCGCGGTCCCGGTGGCGTGGCCGTGCGTTCCGGGCCGCCCGCCTCACCGGGCTGGGCAGGTCGGCCCGGCTGGCCCAGCCGGTGGACATGGAGGCCGCGGCCGAGTTCATCCGGCTGCACCGCCGCGAGGTCCCGGACGCGGGCCCCGTCGAGCCGCGGCTGCGGGAAATCCGGCGCGAGATCAGGCTGACCGGCACCTACCGGCACACGGTCGAGGAACTGGAGTTCGGCGCGCGGGTGGCCTGGCGGAACAGCAGCCGGTGCATCGGCCGGCTGTACTGGAAGAGCCTCAAGGTCCGGGACCGCCGGGAGGTGGATACCGCGGCCGGCGTGGCGGAGGAATGCGCGGCCCACCTGCGGGCCGCCACGAACCACGGCCGGGTCCGGCCCATCATCACGGTGTTCGCGCCGGATACGCCAGCCCGGAGCGGGCCGCGCATCTGGAACGAGCAGCTGGTCCGGTACGCCGGTTACCAGCAGCCGGACGGGTCCGTGCGCGGCGAGCCTTCCAGCAGCGAGCTCACCGGCCTGGCCCGCGGGCTCGGCTGGGACACCGACGGCCAGGGCCGGTTCGACGTCCTGCCGCTGATCATCTCCGCCGCCGGCGAAGGCGCTCAGGTGTTCGGCCTGCCGCCGGAGGCGGTCGCCGAGGTCCACCTCATCCATCCGCGCTTCTCCTGGTTCGGTGAGCTGGGCCTGCGCTGGTACGCGGTACCGGTCATCTGCGACATGTGCCTGGAGATCGGGGGCATCTGCTATCCGGCGGCCCCGTTCAACGGCTGGTACATGGGCACCGAGATCGGCGCGCGCAACCTGGCGGATCCCGGGCGCTACGACCAGCTGCCCGCCATCGCGGCCCGGATGGGACTGGACACCACCCGGGACCGCTCGCTCTGGCGCGACCTGGCGCTCGTCGAGCTCAACCTCGCGGTGCTGCACTCGTTCGAGACGGCCGGCGTGACGATCACCGACCACCACACCGAGTCACGCCGTTTCCTGACCCACCTGGCCCGTGAGGAACGGGCCGGCCGGGTCTGCCCGGCCGACTGGACGTGGATCGTCCCGCCGATCTCCGGCTCGGCCACCGAGGTATTCCACCGCTACTACGCGGAGGCGGAACTGCGCCCCGCATACGCCCGTCATCACCGGAAACTCCCGGGTGTCCCGACGGCGCCGGACGGCGAAACCTGCTCGTAACATGTGACACACGTCTTTCACTCCCCCGAAACACTCTGTGATGGCGGGCGAAACGCCTTAGGCGGAAAGTCGGCACAGGACAGGGTGCCCCGAGAAGGTGGTCGCATGAAGCTCATCACTGCCGTAATCAAACCGTTCAAGCTGGACGAAGTGAAGGCGGCGCTGCAGGCCTTTGGTGTCCACGGGATGACTGTGAGTGAGGCCAGCGGGTACGGCCGCCAGCGCGGTCACACGGAGGTCTACCGGGGGGCTGAATACCAGGTTGACCTGGTGCCCAAGGTAAGACTGGAAGTGCTCGCCGACGACGAGGACACCGACGACCTGATCGGTGTGATCGTCAAGGCAGCTCAGACTGGACGTATTGGGGACGGGAAGGTCTGGGCCGTCCCGGTTGAGACGGTTGTGCGGGTCAGGACTGGTGAGCGCGGCTCAGGCGCGCTTTAGCCCTAAGCGATAGAGGTCTGATCGGAGTGCGCAGTACGGGTCGGGGGGTTGGGCAGTCGTGACGTCCGCACCCTCGGCCCGTCCGCAGTCCGACGGTCCGCCCCTGACATCGTTCGCCGCCGACCGCGCCCGGCGGAGCGCGGAAACCGACCGCTGGCTGGCGTCCCTGCTGGGCGCGGAATCCGGCGTCGCCCTGGTCGCGGTGGGCGGCTACGGGCGGCGTGAGCTGCTGCCCGGCAGCGATCTGGATGTGCTCCTGCTGCACGACGGGCGGGACGGCATCGCCGCGATGGCCGACCGGATCTGGTACCCGATCTGGGACTCCGGCACCCGGCTCGACCACGCGGTGCGCACCACGGCGGAAGCCCGCCGGGTGGCCAGGACCGACCTGAAGGTGGTCCTCGGGCTGCTGTACGCCCGGCACGTGGCGGGCGACCCTGATCTCACCAACGCGCTGCGCCTCGGGGCCCTGGAAGACTGGCGGGCCTCAGCCGGCACCCGGCTGGCCGAACTGCAGGCGCTGCACGTGGAGCGGACCCAGCGCAGCGGCGAGCTGGCCTTCCTGCTCGAGCCCGACCTCAAGGAAGCCCGGGGCGGGCTGCGCGACGTGCACGCCATCCAGGCCATCGCGGCCGCCTGGGTCGCCCCCGGCCCGGGACCCCGGGTCCGGGCCGCGTACGAATCCATCATGGACGCGCGTCACGCGCTGCACGAGATCACCGGCCGGCCCACCGACCGGCTCGTCCTGCAGGAGCAGGACGAGGTGGCCCGGGTGCTCGGGCTGCTGGACGCGGATGCGCTCATGCGCCACCTGGCCGGGTCCGGCCGCGCCGTCGCCTACTCGGTGGACCAGGCGTTCCGGCAGGCCCAGCGCAGCCGCGGCGGCAGGCGGCGGAGCAAGGCCCAGCGCCGCCCGCTGGCGGACGGGCTGGTCGAGCAGGACGGCGAGGTGGTGCTGGCCCGGGCCGCGGATCCGGCCTCCGACCCGGCGCTCCCGCTGC
>JAOPYP010000239.1 GCA_025964635.1 Actinomycetes bacterium
GCACCGAGGGCGCGGAGCACCAGGTGCTGCGCGAGGACTTCTACTACCGGACCGAGACGCTCCTCGCGCTGGCCGACGCGAGGGGGCTCGACGCGGAGCTGATGGCGGACTGGGAGGACCTGCCGCATCCCCAGTCCAAGATCCGGGTCACCCGCAGGCCCGGCCACCGCTACTGAGCTCGCCTCCCTGGTCTGGCCACCGGGCCGGCGGCTACCAGGGCGGCGGGTGGCTGGACCTGCGGGCGGCAGTCCTGCCCGCGGACGCCCCCGTGCTGCACGTGCGCGGCTTCGCCTACAAGGGCACGGTCGAGGTCCGCAGCACGCCCCCCGGAGACTGAGCGGCCGCTAACCGGGTGCCCGCGGTGACCCGTTCCGGCACCACCGGCAGGCCCGCCCCGGCGGCATGGCCGAAGTCGTCGTCGATGGCGGTCACGTCACGGTGCGCGGCCTCCAGCAGGGAGGCGGCAACCGTCGCCCGGTAGCCGCTGTGGCAGTGCACCCACAGCTCGCCGCCGGGCACCTCGGCCAGCCGCCCGCGCAGCTCGTGCAGGGGGATGTGCACGGCGCCGTCCACGTGGCCGGCCACCCATTCCAGGTTCCGCCGGACGTCCAGGACCGTCACCGGGCGCTCACGGCGGGCCGCGGCCAGCGCGGCGAAATCCGCGGCCGGGAAGCTGGCCAGCTGGTCCCCGGCGGCCCAGTCTTCCGGCTGGCCGGTCGCGATGGCGGCGGGCCGGTCGATGCCGATCCGGACCAGCTCCCGCTGGGCCGCGGCGACCTGCCCGGCCGTCTCCCCGAGCAGCGTCACCGGGGTGCCTTCCGGCAGGAGCCAGCCCAGCTGGGGGGCCAGCGAGTCGCCCATCTCGAAGCCGAGCGAACCGGCCAGGTGCCCGGCGGCGAAGACGCGCCGCGAGCGCAGGTCGACCAGCCACTCCCCGGCGGCCAGCCGGCGGCGCAGTTCCTCCGGGCCGGCCTGGCCGGGCCGCGACAGGTCCGGCGCGGACGGGCCCGCGGCGTTGCCCGGCCCCATCCGCGTGTAATACGCCGGGTAGGCGTCCAGGCCGGCCAGCAGTTCCGCCACGAAGCGATCGACGCTGAGGGTCAGCGCCGGGTTACGGGCCTTCTCCTGGCCGATCGTGGAGGAGTCCACGCTGGCCGTCGCGGTGGCCGCGCAGAAGCTGCCGAACCCGTGCGTGGGCAGCACCGCGACCTCGTCGGGCAGGGTAGCGGCCAGCCGGGCCGCCGACGCGTGCTGGGCCCGGGCCAGCTCCGCCGCGTGCGCCGCGCCGAGCAGGTCGGTGCGCCCGGTCGCGCCGAACAGCAGTGACCCGCCGGTGAACACCGCGAACGGAGCCCCGCTCTCGCCGGTCAGCACGTAGGCCAGGTGGGTGAACGTGTGACCCGGGGTGGCCAGCACCCGGACCCGGGCGGAGGGCGTGATCTCGAGCACGTCGCCGTCGGCCACCGGGACCCGGTCGAAGGCCACCCGGTCCGCGCCGCCGACGCAGTAGGCGGCCCCCGTCTCCCGGGCCAGGGCCAGTCCCCCGGTCAGGTAGTCGTTGTGCACGTGGGTCTCGAGCACGTGGGTAATCCGGACGCCGCGCTCTCCGGCCAGGGCCAGGACCCGGTCGATGTCCCGTTGCGCGTCGACCACCAGGGCCACGGTGCCGTCAGTGGCCAGGTAGCTGCGGTCCCCCAGGGACGGCGTGTCGACCTGGAGTATCTCGATCATGCCGCTCCCTGTGGTCAGGGACACCGTAGTCAGGACCGGCCGGCGAGCTCCGCTTCCGCGCCCGCCTGCGCCGCGTCCCGGCGGGCCACTTCGGCCCGGACCAGCGGGATCAGCTCCCGGCCGTAGTCAACGGCGTCCTCTAGCGGGTCGTACCCGCGAATGAGCAGCGTGGTCACGCCGAGGTCCACATAATCGAGCAGGGCCTGGGCGACGGTGCCCGGCGTGCCGACCAGGGCGGTGGAGTTGCCGCCGGCCCCGCTGGCCCGGGCGGTGGCCGTCCACAGCGCCCGGTCGTGCAGGTCGCCCCGGGCCGCGGCGGCCAGCAGCCGCTGCGAGCCGGTGTTCTCTGGCTGGCCGTTCGCGCCGCGCCAGCCCCGGTGCTGGGCTCCGGCCGAGGCGGGGTGCTCGATGGCGTCCAGGATGCGGTGAGCCCGTTCCCAGGCCAGATCCTCCGTGGCGCCCAGGATCGGCCGGAAGGACACGCTGATCCCGGGCGCCGGGCGGCCCGCGGCGGCGGCCGCGGCCCGGACCGAGGTGATCTGCTCGGCGGTCTCCTTGAGCGGCTCGCCCCACAACGCGAACGTGTCCGCGTGCCTGCCGCCGACCTGGTAGGCAGCGGCCGAGGAGCCGCCGAAGAACAGCGGGATGCCCGCCGGGCGCACCGGCCGCACTCCGGGCTGGTAGCCCTCGAAGCGGTAGAACCGGCCGCCGAAGCTGACCGCCTCCGCCGACGTCCAGGACTGCCGGAGGATGTCCAGGTACTCGTCCGTCCGCGCGTACCGCTCGTCCTTGGCCAGGTAGTCGCCGTCGCGGCGCTGCTCCGCGTCGTTGCCGCCCGTGATCACGTGCACGGCCACCCGGCCGCCGGAGAACTGGTCCAGGGTGGCGAACTGCCGCGCCGCGAGGGTGGGGAACACGAACCCGGGCCGGTGGGCGATGAGCAGGCCGAGCCGCTGGGTGTGCGCCGCGACGTGCGCGGCCACCTGGGTACCTTCGGGCCAGAATGAGCCGTAACCGATGAGGACCCGGTCGAAGCCGGCGTCCTCGTGGGCCTGGGCGTGCCGGCGGGTGAAGTCCGGATCCAGCTGAGGGGTGGTTTGCGGCCGCGACTCCGACCCGTCGTTGGTGTGGATCATCCCGATGAACTCGACCGGCATCAGTGCGCTCCCGTGGTGTGAGTGGTGCCACTGCTGCCAGTGGCCAGCGCGGCACGGCCGGCCGCGCTGAGGATGGAGTCGTCCTGCGGGGTGTGGACCCGGGCACAGAGCACGTCCCTGTAGTGCCGTTCCAGCGGGTTTGACTTGGTCAGGCCGTTATTTCCGACGAGGGCCACCGCCTGCCCGACCGCGCCGATCGCGGCCCGGGTCGCGATGAGCTTGGCGATGGCCGGATGGCCTGCGACGGTCTCGTCGCCCGCGTCCACCCGCAGCGCGAGGGCCTCGACCAGGTCGTCGGCGCCGGTCAGGGCGGCCTCGATCTCCCCGACCGCGGTCTCGAAGCGCGGCAGCGTGGCCAGCGGCCGGCCGAGCGCGCTGGGGGTCCGCTCGCCCAGGAAGCCGACCAGCCAGTCGCGGGCCGCCGACGCCACGCCCAGGTAGAGCGCGGCCAGCCCGAGCGAGTTCCAGGCCAGGAACCCGGGGTCGATGGCTTCCGGAGATGCCGGGTCATGCAGCCCGGCCGTGGCGCCGGGCGGCACCGGCGTGTCCGTGAAGATCACGTCGTCGCTGCGGCTGGCCCGCAGGCCCAGGTGATCCCAGGTGCGCTCGATGCTGATGCCCCGGGAATCCGTCCGCACCAGGAAGCTCCCGACCCGGGCCGGGTCCTCGTCGGTGCGGGCCCAGACCACCATCCAGCGCAGCCCGGGCGCCCCGGTGGAGAAGATCTTCCGGCCGCTCAGCAGCCAGGTCCCGGAGTGCCAGCGGGCCACGGTGGCCGGGAGCCCGCCGCGGGCCGGGGTGCCGAGTTCCGGCTCGACCCTTAGCGCGTTGATCAGCACCGGGCGGGCCGCGGATTCGTCCAGGACCTCCTGGTAGATCCGGTGCGGCCACGTCCGGGCGCGGGCCTGCATCGCGTGGGTGAACACCGTCATGGCCGTGACCAGCGCCACCGACGGGTCGCCGCGGCCCAGGGCCCGCAGGATGCGCACGGTGGTGGCCAGCCCGGCGCCCGCGCCCCCGTAACGCGCGGCCACGGTGGCGGTGAGCAGCCCGGCGTCGTGCACCTGGCTGATGCCGCCGGCCGGGAACGAGCCGGCCCCGTCGTGCTCCGCGGCCCGGGCGGCCAGGGTGGCGGTGATCTCCGGGAGGGCGGCCAGCTGAGGCGGCCGCACCTGGGTCGGCTGCGGCTGGCAGGTCACGCTGGTCACCGTGGTCATGCTGAGCGGGCGCTCTCGGCCGCGCCGGCCGCGCCCACCGGGGTGCGGGCCGCCTCCTCGCGCAGCAGCGGCACCAGTTCCCGGCCCCACTCCACCACGTCGTCCAGCGGGTCGAACCCCCGGATGAGCACGGCGTCCACGCCCACCCGGCGGTAGGCCATCAGCGCGTCGGCGACCTGCCGGGCGGTGCCGACCAGCGCGGTGGAGTTACCGCCCGGCCCGGTCAGCCGGGTCACCCCGTACCAGAGGCGGTCGTCGTACACCTCCCGCTCGGCCGCCTGCTGCTGGAGCCGCTCCGAGCCGACCGAGGAGGATTCGCGGAAGCCGAACAGGCGGCGGGCGGGCCCCGGCGTGTCTGGAACCTGGATGCCCTGGACCTGGGCACCGCGGGCCTTCCCGGCCCCCGCCCCGGCGACCCGCTCCTCGGTGGCCGCCCGGATCTGCTCGGCGCGCTGCCACGCCGCTTCCTCGGTCTGGCCCACGATCGGCCGGACCGACAGGCTGAACCGGACCGCCCGGCCGTGCCGGGCCGCTTCCGCGCGGATCCCCGCGATCCGCCCGGCGATCTGGGCGACCGGCTCGCCCCACAGCATGTACACATCCGCGTGCTGGGCGCCCACGCTGAGGGCGGCCGGTGACGCGCCGCCGAAGTACAGCGGGATGGCGTCCGCCGAAGCCGGCTTGACGTAGCTGTACGCGCCGCGCACCTGGTAGAACTCGCCGTCGTGGTCAAACGGCTCGGTGGCGGTGAGCTCACGGCGCAGCAGGCCCATGAACTCGGCGGTGCGGGCGTAACGGCGGTCGTGGTCGGCGAAGTCACCGTCCCGCTTCTGGTCCAGCTCGTCGCCGCCGGTGATGTGGTGGATGGCCACCCGGCCGCCCCCGGTCAGCTGGTCGAGCGTGGCCAGCTTCCGGGCCACCAGGGTCGGCGCGGCGAAACCGGGGCGGTGGGCGATCAGCACCTTGAGCCGGGTGGTGGCGTTCAGCACGTGGGCCGCGACCGCGAACCCGTCGGCGCCGGTGGCGTGGTAGCCGATCAGGACCCGGTCGAACCCGGCGGCCTCATGGGCCTGGGCGAAGCGGGCCAGGTAGCCGGGATCGACCGGCGGGCCGTCGAAGGATCCCCGGGACTCGGAGATTTCCTTCGTGCCCACCATGCCGATGATTTCCGTGGTCACGGTGAGTTCCTTTCAGCGAGCGCTGACGAGCGGGGCGGGGTCGGCCTGCTCGCGCACCAGGCGGACCAGCGCGCCGTAGTCCCGCGCGTCGGCCAGCGGCGTGAAGCCGCGGATCAGCAGGGTGCTCACTCCCAGATCGACGTACCGCAGCAGCGCCTGGGCCACCTGCTCGTAGCTGCCGACCAGGGCGGTGGAGTTGCCGGCCGCCCCGGTGACCTTCGCGATAGGGGTCCACAGCCGCTCATCGTGCACGTCACCCTGGGCCGCGAATTCCAGCAGCCGCTGCGAGCCGTGCTGCTGGGAGTGATCGAGGTTGAAGAACTTGCGTGCGCCGCGGGCCCGTTCCCTGGTGAGTTCCAGGATGTCTGCGGCCCGCTCCCAGGCCTGCGTCTCGGTCGCGGCCGGGATCGGGCGCAGGCTCACGCTGAACCGGGGGTCCCGCCCGTACGGGCGGGCAGCGGCCCGCACCTGGTCGATCCGCTCCTGGATGCCGGCCAGCGGCTCGCCCCAGAACGCGTACACGTCCGCGTGCTTGCCGCCGACCCGGATCGCGTCCGCCGACGCGCCGCCGAAGTAGACCGGGATCCGGCCGAGGGGCGGCCGGACTCCCGACCGCCCCTCCTTCACGTGGTAGAACTCCCCGGCGTAGTCGAACGGGGTGGCGGAAGCCCACTCGAGGCGGAGCACGTCGAGGAACTCGTCGGTCCGCCGGTACCGGGTCACCTTGTCGGTCAGGTCCCCGTCCCGGGCCTGATCCGCGTCATCGCCGCCGGTGATGACGTGCAGTGCGACCCGGCCCGGGTGGAAGGCGTCCAGCGTGGCGAACTTCCGCGCCGCGTAGGTCGGGGCGACGAATCCGGGCCGGTGCGCCAGCAGCACCCCGAGCCGCTGGGTGCGGGACAGCACCTGGTCGGCCACGGTGAAGCCGTCCGGCGACGCGGACGAGTGCGCGACCAGCACTCGGTCGAAGCCCGAGTCCTCATGCGCTCGGGCCAGTTCCTCCAGGTAACCGGGCTGGACCGGGCCGGCCTGATCTGGGCCGGCCTGGTTGGGGGCGATCTCGGTTTCGCTGTGCGGGGCGGTGGCGGCGATGCCGATGAATTCGATGGTCATCGTCCCTCCCCGGGCGCAGCGGGACGGCCCGGGAGGGTGGCGACGGGGCAAGGGGGCATGCCTCGGATGCAAACACACCGGTCGTCGCTATGTCAATAACTCCTATCGTTTTTATAGGAATTAGGCAGCCCAGGCAGCCTGCCCCGGTTTCTGGCCGGGGCTACCCCGCGCCGCCGGTCCGGTCCACCGGCGCCCAGAGGCTTTCCAGGTTGACCACGATGCCCTCCTGGCTGCTCCGGGCGATGACCACGACCGCTTCCTCGCCGCCCGGGTTCTCCTCCCGGTGCGGCACGTACGGCGGCACGAAGATGTAGTCCCCCGGCTCCGTCTCCAGCCTGACCTCGTGGTCCCCGTCCGCGAACACGAACGCCGGGTGGCCGGACACCACGTAGATCGCGGTCTCCGCGGGCCCGTGATGATGGTCACCGGACTTGGTCACCGGGGCCACGTGGGTCTGGCCCATCCAGAGCTTGGACGAGCCGGAGGATTTGCCGGAGATGGCTTCCAGGCGGGTCATCCCGCTGGTCTGGCCGGTATCACCGCGCACGTCGCGGCCGCGGATGTGCACGAGCGGCGTGTGCCACAAGTCTTCAGTCATAGGGGGCTCCCAGGTCATTCACGGTGGCCGGGACCGGCCTGCCGATGGGCAGGGCCAGTGTAAACAGCCCGTGGCCGCAGGGGCGTCCTGGCGGTGTACTCCTCCAGCGCGTGCGCCAGCCAGCCCGCGGTCCTGGCCACCGCGAAGATGGCCTCGCCCGCGCCCCGGATCATCCCCGCGCAGCTGGCCAGCACGGCCAGGGCGAAGTCGATATTCGGCTCCGGCAGGGCCCGCCGGTGCATCTCGGCCAGCACGGAGTCCACCACGGCCAGCCGGGGTGACGCCGGGACCGCGCGCCTGACCATGGCCAGGAGGAGCCCCGCCCGCGGGTCACCGCCGCGGTACACGAAGTGGCCGAAGCCGGGAACCCGCTCGCCGCGGCGGAGCAGGTCCCCCACCACCCGGGGGACGCCCGCCGCGTCCTGCGCCGCGGCCAGCATGGTCTCCGCGCCCAGCGAGGCGCCGCCGTGCAGGGCGCCGCCGACCGCGCCGAGCCCGGTAGCCACCACGGCGTACGGGTCGGCCCGGACCGACGCGGCCACCCGGGCGGCCAGCGTGGACGCGGCCAGCTCGTGGTCGGCGAGGAGGACCAACGCAGCCCGCAAGGCGTCCAGCAGGCCGGGCGGGGGGTCGCCGGGGCACAGCCGCAGCCAGAGCCGGGCCGGGATCCTCGCGGCGGCCGCCTGCGGCCCGTCCCTGCTCCCG
>JAOPYP010000388.1 GCA_025964635.1 Actinomycetes bacterium
GCCCGGCCGGGACACCGACCGCAGCCGGTTCGCGCGGGCTCACGTCGGTGGGACTGGCGGTCGCCGGGTGGCTCAGCCGGGATCGGCAGGACGTGCGCACCGCCGTCAACCTGGGCATCACCGCCACTCCCCTGGCCCGGCTGGTGCAGGCCAGGCTGAACTGTCCCGTGCTCGTGGAGAACGACGGAAACGCGGCTGCCCTCGCCGAGTTTGCCCGCGGGGCCGGACAGGGGGCGCAGGTCCTCCTGCTGATCACCCTCGGGACCGGGGTCGGCGGCGGAATCGTCGTGTCGGGCACGCTCGCCGGCGGCAGCCATGGCCTGGCGGGCGAACTCGGCCATGTCCCGGTCGACCGGAATGGCCCCGTGTGCTGCTGCGGCGGCCGCGGCTGCCTGGAGCTGTACGCCAGCGGGACGGCCGTGATGACCCAGGCCCGGCTGCGGGCCGGCCAGCCAGACGGGGCCGCCATCCTGGCGCTCGCGGCTGGCCAGCCAGGGCAGATCACCCCCCGGGAAGTCGTTCAGGCGGCCGCCGGCGGGGACGCCTGCGCGGCCGGGCTCCTCGCCGCCGCGGGGCGCGCCGTCGGGCAGGCGGTGGCGGTGGTCATGCCGGTCCTCGATCCCGATCTGGTCGTGCTCACCGGCAGCCTGGCCAGGTCAGCCGGGGACCTGATCCTCCTCCCGGCCCGGCAGGAGCTAGCCCGCGCGCACACTCTTCAGGCCGTGCTCACCCCGGTGCCGATCATGCTCGGCCAGACCGGGCCGGCCGCAGCGGCCCTCGGGGCCGCGGAGCTGGCCCGCCGTCATCCTGCCGCGCGCACCCCGGCCCGCGCCGCGCAGGAGATGCCGCACTGATCCCCGGGCCCCGTCACGAGGGCCCCACCACGACGAGGACGCACCCATGACCCAGGACCAGGCCGCACCCGACTCCACGACGCCTGAAGCCGCCGGGCCGGCCCTGCGGCTCGGCCTCATCGGGTGCGGGCGCATCGCCCAGGTGGCCCACCTTCCGGCCATCGCGAAGTCAGCGGACGTGCGGCTCGTCGCCGTCAGTGATCCGAGCACGGTCCTGGCCGGGGCCGTCAGCCGGCGCTACGACGTGCCTGGCTACTCGCGGACCGAGGAATTGCTCCAGGCCGGCCTGGAGGCCGTGCTGGTCGCGGTGCCTGACCGCTTCCACCGGGACATTGGCTGCCAGGCGCTGCAGGCCGGCCTGCACGTGCTGATCGAGAAGCCCGCGGCCGCGACCAGCGAAGAGGCCGGTGATCTGCTGGACATGGCCGCCAAGCTCGGGCGCAAGGTGCAGGTGGGGGCGATGCGCCGGCACGACCCCGGTATCCAGTACGCGCGCGCCGCGGTCGAGGGCCTGGGAGCGATTGCCAGCGCGACCTTCTGGTACCGGCTGCCCACCACGCTGCGGGCCAGCACCGAAGCGGCGCTCTTCCCGCCGCTCGCCGTCGACCAGTCGGTCCGGTCCACGGAGGCCCAGTTCAAGGCGGACCGCGAGACTTACCTGCTGCGCACGCACGGGGCCCACGTGTTCGACGCCGTCCGGTATCTGCTGGGCGACGTCACCCAGGTCCGGGCCGAGCTCTCCCGCAGCCGCGCCGACCTGCACTGGCGAGGCTCGATGCGGACCACGCGGGCGCCAGCGTCCTTCGAGATAAGCGCCAACATTCACGCGAATTACGCCGAGGGGGCCGAGGTGTTCGGGGAGCGCGGCGCGGTCAGCATCAGGTCCTACTTCCCGTTCTACCGGCAGGCCAGCAGCGTCCGGGTCTTTCACGAGCAGTCCCTGGAGTGGACGTCACCGGATTACGGGGCGGCCGATCCCTATCAGCGCCAGCTGGAAGCGTTCGCGCGGGCCGTGCGCCGCGACGAGCCCACCGATCCCGGCGCCAGCGACGGCGTGGAGGCGCTCCGCCTGATCGAAGCGACGGCGGCCAGCGTGCGCGCTGACGGCCGGCCGGTGGACCTATGACCGCTGACCTGGGTATCTTCGCCCGGACATTTCGCCGGGACACTGCCGAGCAGGTGGCGCAGGCGGTCGAGCACGCGGGCTACTGCCTCGTCCAGCTCAACCTCAGCAGCTTTGGCCTGCCCACCATCCCGGCGGGCCGGGCGCTGGCGGGCCTCGACCTGCCGGGCATCCGCCGCACCTTCGCCGGCCACGGGATCGGCATCTGGGGTGTCTCGCTGACCTACAACATGATCGACCCGGACCCCGCGCGGCGGGCGCGGGCGACCGCGCAGGCCACCGCGTTCATCGACCGGATCCCCGAACTCGGCGCGCAGGTCGCCACCCTGTGCACCGGAACCCGTGATGCGTCCGACATGTGGCGCGGGCACCCGGACAATTCGCGGCCGAGCGCGTGGACGGACCTGCGCGTGACCCTGGCCGAACTCCTTCCCGCGGCGCGGGCCGCGGGCATCCGGCTGGGCATTGAGCCCGAGCTGGCCAACGTCGTGTCCGGCGCCGCGGCGGCCCGGCGCCTGCTCGGGGAACTTGGCGGCGACTCGGCCCGGGTCGGGATCGTCCTGGACCCGGCCAACCTCGTGGAGCCGTCCACGGCGCCCGCGCAGCATCGCATCCTGGCCGGCGCCTTCGACGACCTCGCGGAGCACATCGTCGGCCTGCATGCCAAGGATGTGGCCGACTCCGGCTACGCGGCCGCCGGGACCGGGCTGCTCGACTACGAGCTGATCTTCGGCCTGCGGGCCAGGCTGCCCCGGCCGGTTCCGGTCATCGTGCAGGACGCCAGCGAGGATGACAGCATCCGGGTGCGTGGCCTGCTGAGCGGGCTCCTGCATCGCCATCCCTGGGCGGGCTCGTGAAGCCGCCGCCCGCCGCCGGGCCGTCCGGCCAGGCGGCGAGCGAACGCTATGCGGATGTGGCCAGCTACCGGCTCGCACCCGGCCGCCCGGCTCCGGGCGGCCTGCCGCCGTGCCCAGTGCTGATGCTGCACGGACTGGGCGGCGACAACGGCCAGCTCCGGCCGTACGCCGGAGGCGACCCGGCGCGTACCCGGCTGGCCCCGGACCTGCGGGCCCACGGCGCCACCATGCTGGTCGGGGACCAGGAGGCCTTCACCTTTGCCGGGCTCACCGCGGACCTGACCGCCCTGCTCGACCGGCTCCGGTTCCCGCCCTCGGTGGTGGTCGGGATGTCGATGGGCGCGGGCGTGGCGCTGGCCCTCGCGCTGGACCAGCCCTCCCGGGTCCGCGGGCTGGTCCTGATCAGGCCCGCCTGGCTGGACACCGCCCCGCCGCCCAACCTGCTGCCGCTGATGCGGGCGGGCTCGCTGCTCCGCCGCTACGGAAGCCGGGCGGGCCGGGCCCGGTTCACCGGATCGGCGGAGTACACCGGCGTCCGCGAGCGGTCAGCGGCTGCCGCCGCGAGCCTCGTCGCGCAGTTCAGCGCGCCGCACGCGGTGGCGCGATCCGTGCGGCTGACCCACCTGCCCTGCTCGACGCCATTCCGCCGCCTTCATGAGCTGAGCCAGGTCCCTGTGCCCTCCCTGGTGATCGGGGCGCGGGCCGACCCGCAGCACCCATTCGAGATGGCCCGGATCTGGGCGTCCGCCTTGCCCGCCAGCCGTCTGCTGGAAGCGCCGCCGCGGGACGCGGACCCAGCCGGTTACCACTCGTGCCTCACCGAGGCCAGTGGCCAGTTCGCCGCGGCCCTCGACGATGGGCGCCCCGGCGCTTAGTGGGACCAGGCTCTTGAACTTCGTTCGGCTTACGGTCTACTGTTAACCGAATTCAGACCGGGGCGGTTCAGGCCTCCCGGCGCAAGGCGGGGAAATGGTCCGCGCCGGGCTGGTGCGGGCCTCCCCGTCCCGTGTCCCGCCTCGCTGAACCGGCCGGCCAAGGGCCGCCACCGTCGGTCTGCATGACTCGAGGAGGAGATCATGAACGTCGGTCGATATCGGCGCAGAACGCTGGCTGGGGTGGCGGCGCTCGCCGCGGTAAGCCTCGGCCTGGTGGCCTGCGGGAACAGCGGCTCCAGCAGCGGCAGCACGTCGGCGTCCGGCGCGACAGCGAGCTCGATCACCGTCTGGACCGCCATCGGCCCCGACTATGACTGGCAGAAGGCCCAGCTCGCGGCGTTCACCAAGCAGACCGGGATCAAGGTGAACTACCAGGGTTACCCCGAGACGTCGTTCACGGATAAGCTGACCACCGCCCAGCAGGCCAAGAGCAGCGCATTCTCCGTCTTCGAGAACCCGCAGAGCAGCACTTCCCAGTACAACGCCTACCACGGCATCCAGAGCCTCAACGCGTTCCTGAAGTCCGCGCCCGCCACCTACCTCAGGGCCGGGATACCGGCGGGGGAGACCGGGCAGTGCACGCTGAACGGCACCACCTACTGCCTGCCGGTCCAGCTCGACGGCGGTCCGCAGATGTTCTACAACAAGGCCATGTTCGCGGCAGCGCACATCACCACACCCCCGTCGAGCTGGAGCCAGGTGGTCGCGGACGCCGCCAAGCTGACCACATCCGCCCATGCGGGCATCTGCATGCGGGGCAGCGAGGCCGCACCCAACGGCTACCCGGTCCTGCTCATGCTCCCCTACTACCTGCCGTATTCGACCGCCAACAAAGGCGAGTACCTGAGTCCCACCTGGAAGCCGCTGTTCAGCACCCCGCAGGCCGTGACCTGGGCGAAGGACTACTCGACGCTGATGACGAAGTACGCCCCCAAGGGCGTGGGGGCCTACGACTACACCGACTGCGTCCACGCGTTCCAGACCGGCAAGGTCGCGATGTTCTGGGACGACGCGTCACTCGGCGCAGAGCTGTGGGATCCCGCTCAGGCGGCCACCGCGAAGGACGCCGGGTTCCACGAGATTCCCTGCCCGCCGTCCAACCAGACCTGCCTCCTCTCGGCGCCCTGGGGGATGTACATCAACCCCAACGTGCCCGCGGCGGAGCAGCGGGCCGCCTGGAAGTACCTGGAGTTCATGACCTCCCCGGCGACCCAGCTCGCGGCGCTCAGGCAGAGCAAGAATCCGGACGTCGCCACCCGTCCCGCCACGCTGACGTACGCGATCGCGCACTCGAGCAGCTTCGGGATACCAGCCGACTACCTGACCTCACTGAGGTACGGCATCCAGCACATCGAGGACAACGCCATCCCCGTCACGGCGGCGTTTTCCGCGGTTCAGTCGCAGCTGTTCGTCATCCTGTCGGAGATGATCGGCGGCCAGCTGTCCCCGGCGGCGGCCACGTCCCAGCTGCAGAGCCAGATGACCAGCACGCTGCACCGCTTCAACCTCGGTAGCTGAGTGGCGCGGGCCAGCAGTAGCGACGCGACCCGGGCGGCCACCCCCGCGGACCGGGGCGTGACCGGCCAGGCCGCCGCCACCCTGGATGGCCGCCCCGTCCCCGGCCGGGGCGGGGTGGCCGTCCTGGCCAGGATCCGGCGGTGGCTGGACCGGCGGTTCTTCGTCTTGGCGCCGCTACCCGGATTCGTCCTGGTCGCGGCGGTCACCCTGGTCCCGATCGTTCTGGGCATCTATCTCAGCTTCACCAACTACCAGCCGATCCACCCCACCTACCAGTGGTCCGGCCTGGTGAACTACCGGGGCCTGGTCCACGATCCGCAAGTGCATCAGGCGGTGAAGAACACCGTTATCTTCGCCGGCTTCGGGCTCGTGATCGAGATGATCCTCGGCGTCGGCCTGGCCTTGCTGCTCGCCCGCCCGGCCCGCGGCATCTCGGTGTTCCGGACCTTGTACGTGCTGCCCCTCATGGTGGCCGGGATCGCCTCGGCGGTGGCCTGGCGGGCCCTGCTGAACACCAGCAGCGGCTGGATTAACTACCTGTTCAGCGTGGTCGGGCTGCCCCAGCCCAACTGGCTGGCCAGCCCGCATACGGCCATGCCGTCGGTGCTGCTGGCCGACGTCTGGAGCGGTGCGCCCACGGTGGCGATCATCGTGCTGGCCGGCCTGCTGGCGATGCACAAGGATCCGGTCGAGGCGGCCCGGGTGGACGGGGCCACAGACTGGCAGATCTTCCTGCGGATCACCCTGCCCGCCCTGCGGCCGGTCCTGGCGTTCGCGGCGGTGTTCCGCCTGGTCGACCTGTTCCGCCAGATCGCGCTGTTCCAGGTGGTGACCGGCGGCGGGCCGGGCCTGGCCACCACCGTGCTGAACTTCTTCGTCTACCAGACGACGTTCGTGTTCGGCGAGCTGGGCTACGGGGCCGCGCTCGCTGTCCTGCTGATCGTCATGATGATCATCCCGCTCGCTCTATTCGCCCGCCTCGCCCGCCGGAGTGCCTAATGGCCAGCACCGTCAGCTTCACGCTTACCTCGCGCCGGCGGCGGCGGGCCGGCCGGTTTCTCGCCACCGCGGGGCTGGTGATCGGGCTGCTGTTCATCCTGCTGCCGATCTTCTGGCTACTGGAGACGGCCTTCCAGAAACCGCGGGACGCCTTCACGGTTCCGCCGCATTTCATTTTCCTGCCTACGCTCGAGAACTTCCGCAGCCTGGTGCATGGCCAGTTCGCGGGGTCCCTGCTGCACTCGGTGATCCTCATGACCGGGAGCACCGCCGTCGCGCTGCTGCTGGGCGTGCCGGCCGGCTACGCGCTGTCCAGGTCCCGGTTCCGGGGCAGCCGCGCGATCACCGCCTGGCTGATCGGCGCGTACATCACGCCGGCCCTGATCTACATCGTGCCGCTCTACGTGATCTACCAGCAACTGGGGCTGACCGGGTCCTACCTGAGCATGATCTTGTACTACGAGACGTTCCAGATGCCCTTCACCATCTTCATGACCCGCGGCTACTTCACCGATATCCCGCGCAGCTTCGACGAATCAGCGTGGATCGACGGCTGCTCACGCTGGCTGGCCTTCCGCAAGGTCATCCTCCCGCTGGCGCTCCCCGGCATCGCCACGGTCGCGATCCTGGACGCCATCGGTGCCTGGGGCGAGTACTTCGGCGCCCTGATCTTCAGCAGCCCGAGCACTGAGACCGCACCGGTAGCCATCTACCAGTACGTCGGGCTCGATGTGTCCAACTGGAGCGCGCTCGCGGCGGCCGCGCTGTTCGTGGTGGTCCCGATCATGGTCCTCACCGCGGTGGCGCAGCGCGGGCTGGTGCGCGGGATCACGGCGGGCGGCCTGATCGGATGAGCACCGGGCAGCCCGTGGCGCACGCCACCGGGAAGGCGGCTCCCCCGGGGGTTCACCCGTGGGTGGCGGAGGCCGGGCAGCGCCCCCGTTTCGCGATCGTGGGGACGTTCCTGCCCGAGTGGGCGCAGGTCCGGGACTTCGCCGTGCGGGCCGAGGAGCTCGGCTTCGACGCGTACTGGGCCAACGACCATCCGCTCCGGGCCATGGACTGCTGGACCCAGCTGGCGGCCCTGGCCACGGTCACCACACGACTGCGCCTCATCGCCCTGGTGAGCTGCGTTTATTACCGGAGCCCGGCGCTGATCGCCAGGCAGGCCGCCGATGTGGACCGGATCAGCGGCGGCCGCCTGGTGCTCGGGCTGGGCACGGGGGACGATGCCGCGGAATTCCGCCAGCTCGGCCTGCGCTTCCCGCCCGCGCCCGAGAGGCTGGCGGCCCTGGCCGAGGCCGCGGAGATCATCCGCGGGGTGTGGGCCGGGCCGCTGACCCACTCAGGACGGCACTTCCAGGTCGCCGAGGCCCATGTCCGGCCAGGACCGGTGCAGCAGCCCGGGGTGCCGGTGCTGATCGGCGGCGGCGGCGAACGCACCACCCTCCGCCTGGTGGCGCGGTACGCCGAGGCGTCCAACTTCGGCCCGCATGAGTGGGCCGGCGGGGCGTATGACCTGGCGGCAGTCCGGCGCAAGTACGAGGTGCTCCGGGGTTACTGCCGCGAGGCCGGCCGTCCCTACGAGTCGATCCTGCGCACGCACTACACGCCGCTGCTCACGCTCGCGGAGACCGGATCCGAGCTGGCCGCCAAGCGGAGCCGGGCCCGGATCCCGGACGCCGGCCTGCGCACCGTCCCGCTGTTCGCCACGGTCGATGAAGCGATCGTGCACTACCAGGGACTGATCGACGCGGGAGTGCAGTACTTCCTCGCGACGGTCAACGGCCAGGACGCCCAGACGGCGGAACTGCTGGCCCAGCAGGTGCTGCCCGCACTCAGGCCGGGTGACCGCGTGGAGCCCGCCAGCCGGCCGGTCAGCGGAACTTACCCGGGCCCGTCACGGCCGTCCAACTCATAGATGCCGGTGGTGTGCGCGCCGATCGCCTTGACCGCCGCCGTGCTCTTGCGGGTCCGCAGGACCCGCAGCAGCCTCCGGTGGCGATCCTGCCATCCGGTCGTGAAGTCGTCGTCCATCGCGCCCAGCTGGGCCAGGTAGAGGTACAGCTGGGAACGCAGCCCTTCCCAGGCCCGGCACAGCGGCTCATGGTGGCTGGCCCGGAAGATGGCGTCGTGAAACTCAACGTCGAGGGCAGCGACCGCCTGCAGCGTGAGCGGGCGCGGCAGGTCGTCGTACCGGGAGAGCACCTGCTCCATCCGGTCGAAGTCCGCGCTGGCCGCCAGCCGGCACAGCCATTCAACGGCGAGCTCCTCCAGGACGGTGCGCAGGCTGTAGATCTGATCGGCCTCCTCGCCGGACAGCGTGGCCACCGAGGCACCCCGGTGCCGGTCCACGACCACCAGGCCTTCCTGGCTCAGCCGCGACAGCGCCTCCCGGACCGGCCCCCGGCTGACGGCCAGCTGCGTGGCCAGCTCATGCTCGATCAGGCGCTGCCCGGACTCGAACCGGCCAGTCATGATCGCATCCCGCAGCGCGTCGGCCACCTCATCGGAGAGCACCCGGCGCGCGGCGGGACCCAGCCCTATGCCGTCGGTACCGGCGCTCACCGCAGGTCCCCCGCCCTCGCCACCTGTGCGCAACTGTTGACCGTCATCAAGGCTACCGCCTGCCCCCGTCCGTCCCCCAGCTCAGAACAGCCGGGCCAGCATCCCGCCGTCGGCGATGAGCGGCGCGCCAGTCAGGAACGATGACTCGGGCGACGCGAGGAAGGCGACGGCCCGGGCGACCTCGCCCGGCTGCGCCGTCCGGCCGATGGCCCCGGTTCCGGGAGCTACCGTGATCCCGTCGCGGGACATGGCCGCACCGTGCTCCGCCGACATCTCCGTGTCGACCCCGCCGACGACAACCGCGTTGACCCGGATCCCATCGTCGGCGTAATCCAGCGCCATCTGCCGGGACAGCGACAGGACGGCCCCCTTACTCGCCGCGTAGGCGGCCAGCCGCGGCACGGTCGCGACCGCGTGCACCGACGAGATGTTCACGATGGCGCCGCCGCCGCCCGCCCTGAGGTGCGGGATCACCGCCCGGGACATGAGGAAGACGGACTTGACGTTCACCGCCATGACCCGGTCCCAGGCGTCCTCCGGCGTGTCGTGCACCGCGTGACAGTCCAGGATTCCGGCGTTGTTGACCAGCACGTCGATCCGGCCGAAACGGTCCGCGACCGTAGCCACCGCCCGCTCGACCTGGCCGGC
>JAOPYP010000443.1 GCA_025964635.1 Actinomycetes bacterium
GGCAGCCGGGAGTCCCGCCCCCGCCGGGGCGGCCGGGCCGCGGCGGGCGGGCCTCCAGGTCGACCCGGCAAGCATGGCCCCGCTCATCGACGTGGCGTTCCGGCATCCGATCAAGCTGCTCGCGTCGGCGCTGGGCAGCCCGC
This sequence comes from Actinomycetes bacterium, assembly GCA_025964635.1. GTDB lineage: Bacteria > Actinomycetota > Actinomycetes > Streptosporangiales > Streptosporangiaceae > RYN-230. Next base: position 144 of record JAOPYP010000443.1, read on the forward strand.
CCGGGTGGCTGGTCCAGGACGCCCACCAGCGGGGCATCAAAGTGGCGGCGCTGGCCGGCGCCGTGAAACACGCCCGTGCCCACGCCGACGTGGGGGTGGACCTCGTCATCGCGCAGGGCACCGAGGCGGGCGGGCACACCGGGGACGTGAGCACGCTGGTGCTCGTGCCCCAGGTGGTGGACGCGGTCGCGCCGATCCCGGTGCTGGCCGCGGGCGGCATCGCCACCGGCCGCCAGATGGCCGCGTCGCTGGCGCTGGGCGCGGCCGGGGTCTGGTGCGGATCGGTCTGGCTGACGACCCGGGAGTCCGAGACCCCGCCGGCGGTCAAGGAGCGGATGCTGGCCGCCTCGTCCGAGGACACCGTGCGGACCCGCTCGTTCACCGGCAAGCCGTGCCGGGTGCTGCGCAGCGAGTGGACCAGGGCCTGGGAGGCCCCGGACGCGCCCGCCCCGCTGCCGATGCCGTTGCAGAGCATGCTGTCCGACCGGCCGCGGCGCCGGGTCGAGGCGGTGGCCGAGCGGCCCGGCAGCCCGGCCGTGGACCTGCTCAGCCCGTTCATCGGCCAGGTCGTGGGGCAGATGAACGCGGTCCGCCCGGCTCGTCAGGTGGTGCTGGACATGGTGGAGGGACTCGTGGACGCCTGGATGACGGTCGATAAGTTCTTGGCTGACTGACAGCTGACTGACATCAGCCCGGAAGGAGCGGCTACGCGATGGCGCGCGCCGGTGATGAGGGCCTCGGCCTGGAACGCCTCCCCGGCGGGGTGGTCCAGCTGACTATCCGCGGCCGGGACAAGGTCAACAGCCTCAACGAGCAGGACCACCGCGACCTGGCCGGGATCTGGCCGGAACTCAGCGCCGACCCCGGGGTCCGGGTCGTCGTCGTGACCGGTGAAGGCCGCGCCTTCTGCGCGGGCGGCAACATGGAGATGGAGCAGCGGCTCGCGGGCGACTACGCAGGCGTGGTGCAGACCCTCACCGAGGCCCGCGATCTCGTGCTGAACATGGTCAACTGCGACAAGCCGATCATCTCGGCCATCAACGGCGGCGCGGCCGGCGCAGGACTGGCCACCGCGCTGATGGCCGACATCAGCATCATCGGCGAGGACGTCGTGCTGGCCGACGGCCACACCCGGATCGGCATCACCGCCGGGGACCACGCGGCGCTGATCTGGCCGCTGCTGTGCGGGATGGCGCGGGCCAAGTACTACCTGCTCACCGGCGACCGGATCGACGGCCGGACGGCCGCGCAGATCGGGCTGGTCAGCAAGGCGGTCGAGCGGGAGCAGGTGCTGCCGGAGGCGCTGGCCGTGGCGCACCGCCTGGCGGCGGGCCCGCAGATGGCGTTGCGCTGGACCAAGCACTCGCTCAATCACTGGCTGCGGGCCGCCGGGCCGATCTTCGAGTCGTCGCTGGGCCTGGAGATGATCGGCCTGTTCGGCCCCGATTTCGCCGAGGGCATCGCGGCCTTCACGGCTAAGCGCGACCCAGTGTTCGGTGCCGCCCCGCCGGCCGCCCCGCAGGGAGACGGGCAATGACCGGCCGGCTGCGCGGCAAGACCGCGTTCATCACCGGCGCGGCCTCGGGCATCGGCCGCGCCTCGGCACTGCTGTTCGCCGCCGAGGGCGCCCGGGTCGTGGCGTGCGACATCAACGCCGGCGGCGAAGACGTGGCACAGGCCATCCGCAAGGCGGGCGGCGACGCTGAGTTCGTCCACGCCGACGTCACCGACGAGCAGGCGGTCGCCCGCGCCTTCGCCGTGGCCACCGGCCGCTACGGGCCGCCGGACGTGCTGCACAACTGCGCGGGCGGATCGACCGACGACGACGCGGCCGTCGACGAGCTCAGCGCGGACACGCTCGACCACGTGCTCCGGGTCGACCTCCGGTCCGTGGTCCTGTGCAGCCGGGCCGCTATCCCGCTGATGACCGGCCATGGCGGCGGGTCGATCATCAACATGTCCTCGTTCGTGGCCTTCCGCGGCGTCTTCAACATCCACGCCTACATCTCGGCCAAGGGCGCGCTGGTGTCGCTGACCCGGGCCATGGCCGGCCGCTACGCCCGGGACCGGATCCGGGTCAACGCGATCGCGCCCGGGATCGCGCTCAGCGACCGCGCCGCGGCCCGGATGGCGTCGGGCAACATCGCCCCGACCCTGACCTTCCGCTTCGAGGACTACCCCTTCGCCACCGGCAGCCCGGAGGACATCGCGAACGTCGCCCTGTTCCTGGCCTCCGACGAATCCCGCATGATCAGCGCGCAGACGATCGTGGCTGACGGCGGACTGAGCTCCTACTGACCTTCGGCCTGGAGGAGATTGCCATGACGACCGTGGCCGCGCGTGCCGGTGAGACAAGGCCCGGGGAGATCCTCTGGCGGCCCCCGGCGGACGTGCTCACGTCCTCCGCTATGGGCCGCTACCTGACCTGGCTCGAGCAGGCCCGGGGGCTGAGCTTCGGCCACGATTACCACGCGCTGTGGCGCTGGTCCACCAGCGACCTGGCCGGGTTCTGGGGGTCGCTGGCCGACTACATGGGGGTGCGGTTCCACGACCAGCCCGCCGCGGTGCTCACCGACGTGACGATGCCCGGCACGAACTGGTTCCCGGGCGCCACGCTCAACTTCGCCGAGCACGCGCTGGCCGGGCCGCCGGAGGCCACCGTCGTGGTGGCCCGCTCCGAGACCCGCCCGCGGATCGAGCTGACCCGCGGTGAGCTGCGCGCGCGGGTCGCGTCGCTGCGGGCGGCGCTACGGGGCCTCGGGGTCGGGCCGGGCGACCGGGTCGCCGCCTACCTGCCCAACATCCCGGAAGCGCTGATCACCCTCTACGCCGCCGCGAGCCTGGGCGCCATCTTCACCTGCTGCGCCCCGGAGTCCGGGACCAGGAGCGTGATCAGCCGCATCGGGCAGGTCGGGCCGGCCGTACTGGTCACCGTGGACGGCTACGTGTACGGCGGCCAGCGGTACGACCGGACCGCCGAGGTGGCGGCCATCCGGGCGGCCGTGCCCAGCATCCGCACTACCGTCGCGGTGCCGTACCTGGAGCGCGTCAACACCGTGCCGGACTCCGTGGACTGGCACGATCTCATGGCCCAGCCGGCCGAGCTGGAGTTCGCGGCCGTGCCGTTCGCGCATCCGCTCTACATCGTGTACTCGTCCGGGACGACCGGCCGCCCCAAGGCGATCGTTCACGGTCACGGCGGCATCCTGCTGGAACACCTCAAGCTGTTCCTGCTGCACGATGACCTGGGCCCGGCCGACCGCTGGTTCTGGTATTCCTCCACCAACTGGATGGCGTGGAACTATGGCGCGTCAGTACTGCTGGGCGGGGGTTCGTTGCTGATCTTTGACGGTCACCCGATGCGGCCGGAACTCGCGGATTACTGGCGGATGGTGGGCGACGAGGGGGTGACCTGCCTGGGCACGTCACCGGGCTTCCTGCTGGCCTGCCAGAAGGAGGGCCTTGTGCCCCGGCAGGCCGCGGACCTGAGCGCGCTGCGCACCATCAACTGCGGCGGCGCGCCGCTCACCGCCGACGGCTTCCGCTGGGTCTACCGTGCGGTCACGCCGGATGGGTACCTCGGCTCGGGCAGCGGGGGGACCGACGTGGCCTCGTCGTTCGTGTCCGGCTGCCGGCTGCTGCCGGTCCGCGCCGGGGAGATCGCGTGCCGGCTCCTCGGCGTGGACGCGCAGGCCTTCAGCGACGCCGGGCAGCTGGTCGTGGGGGAGCGCGGGGAACTCGTGATCCGCCAGCCGATGCCGTCCATGCCGGTGGGGTTCTGGGGCGACACCGGCGGGGGGCGCCTCTTCGGCACCTACTTCGAGCGGTTCCCCGGGGTCTGGTGCCACGGTGACTGGGTCACGTTCAGCGCGCACGGCAGCTGCCAGGTGACGGGCCGGTCGGACGCCACGCTGAACCGCGGCGGCGTGCGCCTGGGCACGAGCGAGTTCTACGCGGTGATCGACGAGATCGAGGAACTCAGCGACAGCCTGGTCGTCCATCTAGAGGACGCTAACGGTGGGCCCGGCCAGCTCATCTTGTTCGTGGCCACCCGGGACGGGGCCAGCCTGACCGGGGAGGCTGCGGCGCGGATCCGTTCGCTGCTGCGTGAGGAATTGTCGCCGCGGCATCAGCCGGACCTGGTCCGTCAGGTCGCCGCGATCCCGCGTACGCTGACCGGCAAACGGATGGAGGTGCCGGTGAAGAGAGTGCTGCTGGATCCTGGGGCGGCCCCGGCCGAGCCGGGCGAGGCCGATGCCCTGGCGGAGTTCCGGGACCTGGGACGCCAGCTGGCCGCGGCCGGGGACGGCGCGCGGCGCGGCACACGGAATGCGAGTGCACCGCGTGGGACCTGACGTCTCGACCCGCGACAACTGGACCGAGCCCGGCAGCTTTGAGGTCGCGCCCGGCGTCTACCGGATACCGCTGCCGCTGCCCAACGACGGCCTGCGCGCCGTGAACGTGTACGCACTGGTCCACGGCGGCGACCTGGTGCTGATCGACTCCGGGTGGGCGATCGCCGATGCCCGGGGCGTGCTCGACGGGGGCCTGGGCGCGCTCGGCTGCTCGGCCGGCGACGTGCGCCGGATCCTGGTCACGCACGTGCACCGGGACCACTACACGCAGGCCGTCTACCTGCGGCGCGAGTTCGGCACCCGGGTCAGCCTGGGCGCCGGTGAGCGGGAGTCGCTGCAGGTCTCCATGGACCCGCACCGTGCCCCTATGCAGAACCAGCTCCGGTACCTCCGGCTGCTCGGCGCGGGCGAGCTCGCCGACCAGATGGCCAAGCTCCAGGGCCCCCGTGACCCGTACAAGACGGGCTGGGAAGCGCCGGACGACTGGCTCCGGGACGGCGAGGTGATCGAGCACGCCGGCCGCACCCTCGACGTAGTGGCCACCCCCGGGCACACCCGCGGCCACGTGGTGTTCCACGACACCGGCGGCCAGCTGCTGTTCGCGGGCGATCATGTGCTGCCGACCATCACGCCGTCGATCGGGTTCGAGCCGGTGCTGTCCGATGACCCGCTCGGGGCGTTCCTGGGCTCGCTGACCCTGATGCGGTCCCGGCCGGACGCGCGGCTGCTCCCCGCGCACGGCCCGGTCACCGGGAGCACCCACGCGAGGGTGGACGAGCTCGTCGCGCACCACGGCGCCCGGCTCGACGAGACCGAGGCGGCCATCCGCGGGGGCGCCCAGACCACGCCCGAGGCTGCCGCCGTGCTGCGCTGGACCCGGCGTGGCCGGGCCCTGGCCGACCTGGACCCGTTCAACCAGATGCTGGCCATCAGCGAGACCGCCGCGCACCTGCAGCTGCTGGCCGCGCAGGGCCGGGTGACCAGGTACGAGGCCGACGGGCTGCGGTACTACCTGCCCGCCTGACCGGGCGGCGTGGACCCGCGCCACGGGCCAGCCCTCGTCGTACTCGGCGCGGGCCGCGGCCGGTGGCCGGGCGGGACGGTTCGCGCGGCAGCTCGAGGATGCGCCGGCGCCCCGCTGCGGGTCCCCCGGTCGCGGTGCTCAGGGCTTCCTGGCCCGGCTGGGCGCGACCCGCGGCGGCTCGCCGGGCTGCTTCGGGTACACCGGCGGCCAGGGCGCGTCCAGCAGCCCGGCGGCGAGGTCCCGTTCGCTCATGGCCAGCAACGGCTCCAGCGACTGCGGCGCGTCGTTCATCCCCCGCCACGGGTCGCCGGTGCCGGCCAGCCGCCCGGAGAGGGTTGCCACCGTGAACTGGTCCGGGTGGATGACGTCTATCTCGTCCCAGGCCAGCGGGGTGGACACCTGCGCGCCGGGCCGCGCGCGGACCGACCACGCGCCGAACACCGTCTTGTGCGGCGCGTTCTGGTTGTAGTCCACGAACACCCGCCGGCCGCGTTCCTCTTTCCACCAGGCGGCCGTGACGAGGTCGGGCCGCCGGCGTTCCAGCTCGCGGGCGACGGCCACGGCCGCCGCGCGGACCTGGTAGGAATCCCAGCGCGGCTCCAGCCGGACGTACACGTGCAGGCCGCGGTTCCCGGTCGTCTTGGGATAGCCGGTGATGCCCGCCTCGGTGAGCAGCCGCTCGAGCTCCCGGGCGGCCTCCTGGATCTGCGGGAAGACCACGCCGGGGGTCGGGTCGAGGTCGATCCGCAGCTCGTCGGTGTGCCCGGGGTCGTCAGCCAGGTACGGCCACACGTGAAAGCCCAGGCAGCCGAGGTTGACCGCCCACAGCACGTGATCGGTGTCCGCGGCCACCAGGGCCTGGGATGTCGTGCCGTTGGGCGTGGACACCGTCGTGGTCTGCAGCCAGTCCGGGGCGTTCTTGGGCACCCGCTTCTGGAAGAACGACGGGCCGCCGGCCCCCTCCGGGAAGCGCTGGAGCAGCACCGGCCGCCCCCCCATGGTGCGCATCAGGGGCTCGGCGACCCGCAGGTAGTGCTCGGCCAGATCAGCCTTGGTCTCACCGCGCTCGGGGAAGAGCACCTTGTCCGGGTGGGTGATGAGGCCGCTGCGCATGGGTGTCTCATTCCTGGGCGGGAACCGTCCTGACCAGGCTACTCATGCCGTGCACGCCGCCCGGCGAGGCCTCGCCGCCTGCGGGTGACGCCCGCCGGCACCGCCCCCCCGGCGACGCCGAGTTCCGGGGCCGGCCGATGAGTCCCGGGCCCCGGCGGCGTCCTACTCAGCATGAGCGACACAATGGTGGATCTCATGCCCGCGGCGCAGCGCCTGGCCGGCCTGGTCGCGCGCGTCAGCGACGACGAGCTGGGCCGGCCGACCCCCTGCCCGGCGTACACCCTCGGCGACCTGATCGAGCACATCGGCGGGATGGCCCTGGCGTTCCGGGCCGCGGCGCAGAAGGACACCGCCAGCTCGCACGTGAACCACGCCCCCGCCGGGGACGCCGCCCTCCTGGAGGAGGGATGGCGGGAAAGGATCCCGGCCGATCTCGCCGCGCTGGCCCGGGCCTGGGCCGTGCCGGAGGCGTGGACCGGGATGACCCGGATCGCCAGCCAGGACGCGCCCGCGGAGATGGTCGGCATCACGGTCGCTGACGAGCTGGTGGTGCACGGCTGGGACGTGGCCCGCGCGACCGGGCA
>JAOPYP010000446.1 GCA_025964635.1 Actinomycetes bacterium
ACCCTGACGGCCGTGGCCCGCAAGCTCGGGATACCGCCTGGCACGGTCAGGTCACGCCTGCACTACGCGCTGCAGGCGTTGCGACAGCACCTGGAAGAGCCGGGGGCGGCCACGACCTGATGAGCACTCATCTGCCCCGGGATTCTCCGCTGCCCCCGGACCCTCCTCTCCCCCGAGACTCCCCGGCCGCCGCGGATCAGGGCCAAACGGCCGGTGCCTGGCCTGGCCTTTGCCTGGTCACCGTCCTGCTGGTCGCCGGGGCGGCGCTGGACCTGAGCCGCTGCGGCATAGTCCTGGTGACAGCCCGGCACGGCCAGCCGGCCGCGGGGCTGGTCGCGGCCGGCCTGGCCTCGGCGGCGCTGAGCCTGGCCGCGGCGCGGGGATCATACCGGGACCGGCGCTGGGCCGCCTGGGCCGCAGTGCTGATCGGCATCACATCAGCCCCGCAGGCCGCCGCGGCCGGCTTCGACGCCCTGTACGCGGTCCCGAACACGGCCACCGCCGTCGTGGGAATACTGCTGACCGTCGCGGTCCTGGCCACCGTCGGCCGCGGCCAGCCGCCGGAGTGACTCCCGGCGGTGCCGAGACCGTGCCGGCGATCGGCGCTGCGGATCCGGCGCCGGTCGCGATGATCATGGCGGCGGGGATGACGCGGTGCGTGATCTTCTGCGATGTCAGGGCAGGTGGGGGCCTGCCTGGCGTTCCTGCAGGCGCGGTGGGTACGGATACTCCGGTGAACGGTGCTGGAAGGACAGGATGCGCGGATTGCGGATGACCCCATCGCGGATTTCGATGGCCCGCCGGATCGTCTCGTTCGCGTCCCACGCCTGGGGGCCGGAGAGCACCGGGCGCAGGTGCGGGAGCAGGGCCTCGCTGATCTCCCAGGTAGCGGAGTTCCACAGGTGCGAAGGACTGTGGTCCACGGCGTAATAGCTGACGTTATTGCCGACCGTGACCATGGGCTCAGCGAAGGTTGTGGGCCGCGCCCAGCTGAAGCCCATGCCCTCGTCGCAGGACACGTCCACGATGAGGCTGCCACGCGCGAAGGAGCCCAGCTCACCGGCGGTGACGAACATCAGCGGCGCGTCGGTGTCCTGCAGCACGCAGTTGACCACGATGTCGTGCTCGGCGAGAAAGGCCGCCAGCGGTATCCGGCCGTTTCCGCCCAGCACGTGGCAGCGGCTGGGATCGTCGGTGTCCTGCTCGAAGTGCACCATGCGCGCCGAGTGGATCGGGGAGGCGACGGCGTTGATGTCCCGATGGGTCAGGACGTCGACGTCGTTCACGCCGTACGCGTTGAGGGCCGTCACCGCGCCCCGGCCGGTGGCCCCGAAGCTGATGACGGCCGCGCGGAGCCGGCGGCCGTACTCACCCGTCGTCCCGATGAGCTCCAGGGCATGCAGCACAGAGCAGTAACCGGCCAGTTCGTTGTTCTTGTGAAAGACATGCAAGCTGAACGAACCGTCAGCATTCCAGTAGTTCATCGCCTCAAAGGCGATCAGGGTCAGCCGCCGATCGATGCTCAGCTGAGTGATCTCCTCGTCCTGGACACAGTGCGGCCAGCCCCACAGGACCTGCCCGTCCCGCATCAGCGCGAGGTCTTTGGGCTGCGGCTTGGGCAGCAGGACGACATCGCATTCCGTGAGGAGCTCTTCACGGGTGCGAAACCCGGCCACGTACGATGCCAGCTGCTCATCGGGCACGCCGAACCGCTCACCGTAGCCGCGTTCGAGGTAGACGCGCTCCCCCAGCGCGGGTTCGATCCGCTGGATATGCAGCGGATGGATTGCGAGCCGCCGCTCGTTCTCCTTCCGTGACCGCGATATCACTCCGAGGCTGAGCTGATCCACGCGTGCTCCCTTACTCGAGGCTGACCCCACGGATCATCCTCGGTTCCTCCTATGGTCACTCTGCCTCCTCCATGAGCGCTAGGCCACGGGCAGGACCGCGATTGCGTCGATGGAGATGAGCAGGCCACGTGGCAGGTTGACGTTGGCGGGCGCGGACCGGGCCGGAGGCGGGTCTGGCATGTAGTGGGCATAGATGGCGTTGATCGCGGCGAAGTCGTCGACGTTCTGGTAGAAGATCGTGGTCTTGACCAGGGTCGAGAGGGACGCCCCGGCGGCAGCCAGGATCGCGTCGAGGTTGCGGAGAGCTTGGTCCGCCTGGGCCTCGATGCCTTCCGCGACAGCACCCGTAGCCGGGTCGATGCCGGCCGTCCCGGAGCAGAACACGAATCCGCCGGCGATGATCGCCTGGCTGTAAGGACCAAGGGCTTCCGGAGCCGAGTCTGTGGACACTGCCTGTCGCATCACGGACTACCACCTATCGATTTCGCCTCGCGGGTGACTCTACTCAGCAGGCGAACCAGCCAGGCGTCCGCTCGGCCCTCAGGCCCCGGTGGGGAGCGGGATAAGGCAGCCAGGCTCAGCGAGACGGCCGGTCGGTACCGCGGGCCAGCGGGCGGAGCATCGCCAGCAGGGCGGCGGGGTCGGGCGTGGCCTGGAAGAATGCAACGTCGGCCGCTTCGACGGCGATGAGGGCCTGCGCAGCCAGCTCGGCGCCGCGGCCGGTGACCCGCAGTTTCTTGGCCCGGGTGTCGGCGGTGTCGGTCTCACGGCGGAGCAGGCCTTTGGTTTCCAGCTTGCGCAGCACCTGTGAGGTCATCTTCACGTCGGTGCCGGCCTGCCTGGCCAGGCTGAGCTGGTTGGGATCCTCGCCCCGCGAGTTAAGCCACCAGGTGGTGGCGAGCAGCACGAACTGCACATGGGTCAGGTTCAGCGGGGCTAGCGCCGCGGCGATGTCACGCTGCCAGCGCAGCGTGACATGCCACAGCAGGAATCCAGGGCTGTCGTCCGGGTCAAGCGGCACGGCCTACCCTTCCGCGAGCTTGGCCAGCGCGGCCAGAACCTCGGGAAAGTCGGCCGTGATCGCCGGGCCGAGCTGCGGGCCGACCTGGCCGGCCGCCGGGCCGGTGATCTCCGTCCGGTAGATGATCCGGGTCCGGCCGCCCGCCGCCGGCTCCAGCCGGTGCACGGTGCGCACGAGAAAGTCACCGCCGTCCATCTCGTCAGTGAACAGCTCCCCGGGCACGATCTCGACCAGGCCCATCCGGATGGGCTCCTCCCCGGGCGGGGTCATCGTAAATGTCGTGCCGGCCGCGAACGGGCCATCGATGGTGATCTTCTCGATGCCCTCGTTCCACTGCGGCCACGCCGTCATGTCAGACCAGTGGCGCCACACCGCATCCGGGGCCGCGGCGGTTTCCATGCTGTGCTCGTACTCCCACATGATCCCTCCAGATCAGTTAGTCTGCGCATAGATTATCTACGCGAAGACTAATCGTCAACGGTGCACCGGCAGGAGCCGGGCGGCTGATGTGTGAGCCTCGGGGCGCACCGGGTGAAGACGCGCTCTACCGGACCCTGACCCCGCCTCCACACCGGCCGGGCCGCCTGCCGGACTCAACCGGCTCCGGCGGCCCGGCCACCCGAATCGGCCGCCCGCCCAGCAGGCTGCGTGGCCTTCTGAGGAGCACGCCAGAATGACCCGAAGGTTTTATTGATCGTTACCCCGCCTGTGCCAGCCGCCGCTTAACATTGGCTGTCCGCAGAAGGAGGTCCGGGATGTCGCGGCTGATCATGGTGGTGCTAGTCGTCCTCGGCATCCTGGCTGTGGTCGTGGGCATCATCTACCTGGTAGAGCCCATCCACTCACTGCCCTCATTCTTTCCCGGCTCCGCCGCCCACGGGCGGGGTCACCATCACATCCGCGGATACGTCGCCATCGTGGTGGGCATCATCCTGCTGATCATCGCCGCGATCGCCGGACGTTCCCGTCGCCGCGCGTACTAATCGTCATGATCGCTGCCCCAACTCCCTAGGCCCTCGTAGGCCCGGTAGAGCAGCACGGCGTCACAGCGCATAGGCAGGCAAGCCGGGCGGCGATGGGCCTGCGCCAGATTAGGCATGACTGCCCGGGGCCGCCAGATACCGGGGCGCGCGGCGCGAGCGCATTAATCAGCAACCGCCTGGTGGGGCACGAGGTGCCGCCGGGCCAGC
>JAOPYP010000101.1 GCA_025964635.1 Actinomycetes bacterium
CACGGACGTCCTGGTCATCAACGGGAGCCGGGATCCGTTCGGCATCCCGGATCAGGCCGCCCGGACCCGGGTCGTGGTGCTGGATGGTGAAACGCACGCCTTGTCGAGGAAGCCGGAGACGGCCGGCACGACGGCGGGTGCGTGGCTGGCTGGCCTGCCGGGGCTCGTGCACCCCTGACAGGGCCCTGAATGCGCCGCCCGGCGGCCGGCGGCCAGCGACGGGGCAGGAGGCAGCTACGAAGGACCGAGGGCGTCCGGACACTGGGACGCTCAGCAGCGTGGAACCGGGGCACCCGGGGACTAGGGGCGCCCAGCAGCGGGGGACTGGGGCGCCCGGGGACCGGGGGCGCGGGAGCGCGAGCTACGCCGCGGGCTCAGCGGGCGCGGCTATCTGCGCCGCCGGATGATAGGCCGCGGGGATGATAGTGCTGTTCGCGCTCACATCTGTGGGCCGGTGCGGGGCGACGGTATCCCCGCCCGGCAGCAGTTCGCCAGTGTCCTCGAACACGACGATGCCATTGCAGAGCAGGCTCCAGCCCTGCTCGGGGTGACTAACGACAGTCCGGGCCGCTTCACGGTCCAGCGCTCGCGCGTCTGGACAGAGCGGCGTATGCGGGCACATACGTGTGCCTCCTGGTCAATGTCTGGCTGTGGTGTTGATCACATGCTAGTGTGCCGGCTTCGCCCAGCAGACAACATAGTCCGTTGTGACGATTTATCGGGTCACTCTTTGTTACTAGTAACCAGTAGCATACGTGACCCTGGTCACTTAATTGCATATCCCCGATAGGGCGGCCGCGTCACATATTCGCATCCGTCGGCGGACTTCTGTTACCGAGTCGTAACTGGGCCTGCATCGGTCGGCTGGAAGCTCGGCGCCAGCTCTTCCTGCTCCTCCGGGGCCGGGGTGCGCGGTATCCGGGGGATGCCAGTCAGCCGGTGGCTTTCGCGCAGCGTGAGCAGCCGTTCCGCCTCCGCGGACCAGACCCGGACCGGGGGAGTCGCCTTGGCCTTGCGGCGGTAGATGCGGTCCTCGTAACCCAGCGGGCCGATCGCGACGCGCTCGGCGGCGTAGGCGGCCCGCATGGCCTCGGTGAGCGCCGTATCCAGTCGCTTGGCCAGCCGGTACCGCTCGATGAGCGGCGCGTTCGCGGCCTCCCCGTCACGCAGTTCCTGCTCGGCGGCCCGGGCCTCGGCGAGCAGTTCGTCGAACCGGGCGGCGAGCGCGTGGTCGGCGGCGGACTTCTGCTCGGCCTCGGGGCTGACTGGCTTGCGTCTCGGGATCACGATGCGCTCCTACGTCACGCGGGAACCTCTGGCCTGTGCGGGGCCAACGGCGAGCCTAGCGGATGGCGCTGCGCGGCTAGGCGAGGCTGTCCCGCCAGTCAGCGTGCAGCGCGGAGTACTCCCCGTCGGAGGCGAGCAGCCGGGCGGGCGGCCCGTCCTCGACCACCCGCCCGCCGCTGAGCACCAGGACCCGGTCGGCGATCTCCACCGTGGACAGCCGGTGCGCGATGATCATCGCGGTCCGCCCGGCCAGGATGGTGCGCAGCGCTCCCTGGACCAGCTGCTCGCTGGGGATGTCGAGCAGGGACGTGGCCTCGTCGAGCACCAGCACCGCGGGCGCGGCGAGGAATGCGCGGGCGAACGCCACCAGCTGGCGCTGCCCGGCGGACAGCCGCCCGCCCCGCTTGCCCACGTCCGCCTGGTAGCCGCCGGGCAGCGCGGAGATGAAGGTGCCGGCGCCGATGGCCCGGGCGGCGGCTTCCACCTCGGCCTGGGTGGCGTCCGGCCGGCCCAGCCGGATGTTGTCGGCCACGGACCCGGTGAACAGGAAGTTCTCCTGGGTGACCAGGACGACTTCCTGGCGCAGCACCTGGTCCGGCACGTCCCGCAGGTCGACGCCGTCCAGCCGGACGCGGCCCTGGCCCGGGTCGTAGAAGCGGGCCAGCAGCCGGGCCACGGTCGTCTTCCCGGCCCCGGTGGCGCCCACCAGGGCCACGGTCTGGCCGGCCGGGATCGTCAGGTCCAGCCCGGGCAGGACCGCGGTGTCCCGGTAGCCGAACCGCACCGCCTCGAACCGGACCTCGCGGCCCTCGAGCTGGGCGGACGGCCCGTGGCGCGGCGGCAGTGGCACGGGGCGGGCCGGCTCCGGCACCGCGGGCGGTTCCTCCAGCACGCCAGAAAGCTTCTCCAGCGAGGCGGCCGCGGACTGGAAGGAGTTGTAGAACTGGGACAGGTCCTGGAGCGGGTCGAAGAACCGGCCCAGGTACAGCAGGAATGTGGCCAGCACGCCGACCTTGATGTCGCCGTCGATCACCCGCAGCCCGCCGTAGCACAGCACGACGCCCGTCGCCACATTGCCGACCAGGGTGATCCCTGGCGCGTACACCGCGAGCACCCGGGACGAGCGCAGGCTGGCCGCCGCGTACGAACCGTTGAGGCTGCCGAAGATCTCCTCGTTGCGCTGCTCCCGGCGGAACGCCTGCACGGCGCGGATACCCCCGAAGGTTTCCACGAAGTGGACGATGACCTGCGCGATCGTTTCCCGGGTCCGCCGGTAGGCGGCCGCGGATTCACGCCGGAACCAGATCGTCAGCCAGGCCAGCGGAACGAAGCCGGCCAGCACCACCAGGGCGAGCGGCCAGTCCAGCAGCAGCATCCCGGCCCCCACGAGGATCAGCGAGAGCGCCGCGGAGACCAGGGCGTCCAGGCCGTCGTCGAACAGGTCGGAGATGGAGTCGATGTCGGATACCTGCCGGGAGATGACCCGGCCCGAGGTGTAGTGCTCGTGGAACGACACTGGCAGCCGCTGGAAATGCAGGAAGAGCCGCTGGCGCAGCTCCAGCACCACCGTCTCGCCGAGCTTGCCCATCGAGTAGATGAACGCCCGGCTGGCCACGGCCTGGACGGCCACGGCGGCCGCGAAGCCGGCCACGTACAGGGCCAGCGGCACCAGGTCGCCGCCGTGCAGGAGCGGCGGGATGCCACGGTCGATGGCCACCCCGACCAGCCAGGGGCCGGCCAGCGCGGCCAGGTTCGCGGTCACGATGAGCACGAACGTGCCGGTCACCCGGGCTTGCTGCGGGCGCAGCAGGCTGAACAGAAGCCGCCGGGCCCGGCGGCGCAGCAGCGCCGCCAGGCTGCCGGTGACCTCATCGGCGTCCTCGGCGGCGATCCCGCGCCACGCGCCGGACGTCATGACGCGGCCTGCTCACCGGCGCCGGGCTCATCCAGGCCGCTCATCAGCTCGCGGTACCGCGGCTGGCTGGCCAGCAGGTGCGCATGCGTGCCGGTGGCGGCGATGATCCCGTCGCGGAGCAGGGCCACCTTGTCCGCGAGCGTGACCGTGGACGGCCGGTGCGCCACCACGAGCGCCGTGGTCTCGGCCAGCAGCCCGCTCAGGGCCCTGGTCACCTTCGCCTCGGTATGCACGTCCAGGGCGGACAGCGGGTCGTCCAGGATCAGCAGTGACGGCCGGGCCAGGATGGCACGGGCCAGGGCCACCCGCTGCCGCTGCCCACCGGACAGGGCCATGCCCTGCTCGCCGATGCGGGTGTCCAGGCCCCACGGGAGGTCGTGCACGAAGCCGGCCTGGGCCATCGCCAGCGCGGCCTCGATCGCCGCGTCATCAGCGTCCGGGGCGCCGAAGGCGACGTTCTCCCGGACGCTGGCGGAGAACAGGGTCGGATCCTCGAACGCGCAGCCGACCCGCGACCGGAGCACCGGCAGCGGCAGCCGCCGCACGTCGGTGCCGTCCAGCAGGACGGCGCCCGACGTCACATCGGCCAGCCGCGGTACCAGCTGCAGCAGGGTCGTCTTGCCCGCCCCGGTCGCCCCGGCCAGGACCATGGTCTGGCCCGGCTCGACGGCCAGGCTGACGTCGCGCAGTAAAGCCTGCTCCGCGCCCGGGTACCTGAACCCGACGTGGTCGAACACCAGCCGCGCCGGCCGCGCCCGGCGGGCGG
>JAOPYP010000533.1 GCA_025964635.1 Actinomycetes bacterium
CGCGTGACCAGGCGGCTGTCCCCGCCCTGATCGCGGACCCAGGCGTCGAGCGCGCAGTCGGGTTCCAGGTGGGTGCAGCCGGGAGGGCAGGCCGCGGTCCCCGGGGCCAGGTCCGGGAAGGCCCGTACCACCCGTTCCGGGGCCACGTGGGCCAGCCCGAACCCGCGCAGGCCCGGCGTGTCAATCAGCCAGCCGCCGCCGGGCAGCGGCAGCGCCACCGCCGACGAGGATGTGTGACGGCCCCGCCCGGTCACCGGGCTGACCGTGCCCACGGCCCGGTCCGCGCCTGGGATCAGGGCGTTGACCAGGGTGGACTTCCCCACCCCGGAATGCCCCACCAGCACGCTGACCCGGCCGGCCAGGGCCTCGCGGAGCGGGCCGAGCCGTTCGCTGGTCAGCGGCTGGCCGATCACCACGTGCGCGACGCCGAGCGGGCCGTACGCATCGAGCAGGGCGGTGGCCGGCGCGAGATCGGCCTTGGTCAGGACGAGCAGCGGCGACAGGCCCGCGTCGTAGGCGGCGACCAGGAAGCGGTCGATCAGCCGCGGCCGGGGCGGGGGATCGGCGAGCGCGGTGACGATCACCAGCTGGTTCGCGTTGGCCACGATGACCCGTTCCACCGGGTCGGTG
The DNA here is from genome assembly GCA_025964635.1 of Actinomycetes bacterium. GTDB lineage: Bacteria > Actinomycetota > Actinomycetes > Streptosporangiales > Streptosporangiaceae > RYN-230. Next base: position 631 of record JAOPYP010000533.1, read on the forward strand.
TCGTCGGCGGAACGGCGCAGGACGGACGTGCGCGGCTCGACCCGGACCACCCGGGCCAGGGTGCCCGGCTCGCCGGAGATGTCCCCGGCCAGCGCGACCCGGTCACCCACCACCACGCTGCGCCGGCCCAGCTCGCGGGCCCGCATCGCGGTCACCGGGCGGTCCCCGATGAGGCACCTGTACCGGCCGCGGTCCACCGCCGCCACGAACGCCTCGGCCGCGTCTTCGTGCGCAGGCCGACGCCGGGTCCGTGGCCGGGTGCTCTTCGGGGGCCGGACCCGGATGTCATCCTCGTCCAGATGGGCGTAGGACGGCCGCCGGTTCAGGGAGCGCGCTCCAGCATCGCCGCCCACGCGGAGGTGAAACCGGGGAACGTCTTGCCCACGGTGGCCACGTTCTCGACCCGCAGGCCGGGCAGCACGAGGCCGAGGACCGCCGCGGCCATCACCAGGCGGTGATCGTCGTAGGTGGCGAAGGGGCGGCTGGCGCGAAGCGGCCGCGGGCGGATCTCCAGCCCGCCCGGGCGCTCGGTCACGTCGCCGCCCAGCGCGTTGATCTCGGTGGCCAGGGCGGCGAGCCGGTCGGTCTCCTGGAGCCGCTGGTGGCCGATCCCGGTCAGCACCGACGGGGAGCCGGCCAGGGCCGCCAGCGCGCCGAGCACCATCGAGATCTCGCTGCAGTCGGCCAGGTCGGCGGTGATGCCGCGGAGGGCGGTCGGCCCGGTGACGGTCAGCCCGCCAGGGCCGGCCGCGCAGTCCGCGCCCATCTCCCGCAGCACGCGCAGGATGTGGCCCGCGGGCTGGGTGGTCACCGCGGGCCAGCCCAGGATGGTCACGGTCCCCCCGGTGACCATGGCCGCGGCCAGGAACGGCATCGTGTTCACCACGTCGGGCTGGACGGTGATCGGGCGGTCGCCGAGCGGGCCGGGGTGGACGAACCAGGTGTCGGGCCGGGCGTCCGGGGCAGATTCGCGGGTGGCGGTCTCGACCGTAGCCCCCGCGTCGCGGAGCATCTGCACCGTCATCGCGATGTGCGGGGCGGAGGGAGCACGGCCGCCCCGGTGCCGGACCTCGAGTCCCTTGTCGTAGCGCGGCGCGGCGAGCAGCAGCCCGGACACCAGCTGCGAGGAGGCCGATGCGTCCACGGTGACCGCACCGCCGGCCAGCGACCCCGCGCCGTGCACGGTGAACGGGATGGCGCCGCGTCCCCCGTCATCGATCACCGCCCCGAGCTCGCGCAGTGCGCTGATGATCGCGCCCACCGGCCGCTGCGAGGCCCGCGGGTCCCCGTGGAATTCGGTGGCCACGCTGGCCAGCGCGGCCACGGGGGGGACGAACCGCATCACGGTGCCGGCGTTCCCCACGTCCACCCGGGTGTCGCTGGCGGCCCAGCCGGGGGAGACCCGCCAGGCCGGGGCTCCGGCGCCGTCCGTGATCCCGGTGTCCTCCACGGTCGCGGAGCCCCCGGTGGCGGGCGCGTCCGCCGTGGCCCCCCTGTGCACCGTGGCTCCCATGTGCACCGTGGCTCCCAGCGCCCGGAGGGCGCCGGCCATCAGGAGCGTGTCCCGGGCCTGCAACGGGTTGCGGATGTCGGCGGGCCCGGCGGCCAGGGCGGCGAGCACCAGGGCCCGGTTGGTCATGGACTTCGACCCGGGCACCCGCAGCCGGGCCCGCAGCGGGCCATCGGCCTGCGGGGCCGCCCACGGGGGGGCCTGGCCTCCGGGATCCTGGCGTGCGGTGTCCATGCTGTGAGCGTAATGCGTGTGCTGAGCGCATCGCCTGGAGTGAAACGAGGGAATCCGGGAAGAACCAGCGAGCGCTGTATCCCGTGGGACGTTCTGTCGGACCCGGATGGCAGGATCGCCTGGTCGGGCCCGGTTACCCGGCTGGGTAGCCTGGCCAGCGGGAGAGCCGCCCCGGTGGGCCGGTTCGCCCGCCGGGAACGGCCCGAACGGTGATGTCGGCCTGCTAGAGGGGGGTTCGCCCGGCCCGGAACGGCGGCTGAGGTTTGGTCATCAAGATTTGTGGTTATTAAGTGGCACATTCTGTGTTTCCCCGGCGCTGCCCCAGCAGCCCCACCTACGTAGTGATCAGGTGACGACATGTGCGGCCGCTTCGCGTCGGCGCGGAAACGCCAGGAGCTCCTGGAGGAGTTTGGCGTGCAGCGGGACCGGGTGACCGAGCCGCTGCGGCCTGACTACAACGTGGCGCCCACCAAGCCCGTGTACGCCGTGCTCACCCGGCGCCCGAAGGATGACGCCGGCGAGGGCGCGGCCGGGACGAGCGGGTCGGGAGAGGACGCCACCGGGCCGGACGGCGCCGGCGGCGACACAGCGACCGAGCACGGCGGCGTCCGGGAACTCCGCGTGGTCCGCTGGGGCCTGGTGCCGTTCTGGGCCAAGGACACCTCGATCGGCAGCCGCCTGATCAACGCCCGGGCCGAGACCGTGGCCAGCAAGCCGGCCTTCCGCCGCGCGTTCGCCCGCCACCGGTGCCTGCTGCCCGCGGACGGCTTCTACGAGTGGGAGAAGTCGGGGGACCCGAAGCACCCGCACAAGCAGCCGCACTTCATCCACCGCGCAGACGGCGGCGTGCTGGCCTTCGCGGGCCTCTACGAGCTGTGGCGCCAGAAGGACCGGCCCGACGATGACCCCCAGGCCTGGCTGTGGACCGCGACGATCATCACCACGCGGGCCGAGGACGAGGTCGGCCGCATCCACGACCGGATGCCGATGGTGATCGAGCCGGCCCGCTGGGCGGACTGGCTGGATCCGGCGGCGACCAGCGCCGAGGCGCTGCACGAGCTGCTGCAGCCCGCCGCCTCGGCCCATCTGACGTCTTATCCCGTGTCAACGGAAGTGAACTCGGTCCGGCACAACGGCCCGGAGCTGATCGAGCCCATGGAGGGTGATTCTGAGCCCGCGGGGTCCCCGCGGGCCGGGGCCGGGGGGCGCAGCGGCGCCTCCCGCGGTGCCCCCAGCACGTTGTTCTGAGGCCCCTGAGCGCGGCCCGGTCTTCCGAGGACCATCGTTTGCTGCGCCGCTGGTGCCCTGATAAAGCAGGAGGATCCGTGGAGACCATTACCGTACGCAGGCGCCTGGAGGCTGCGCGCGACGACCTGGACCGTTCCATCGCGGTCCTGCGCGGCGAGCGGCCGGTGTCCAGCGCGGACTCCCCGCAGGACGATGCGGACGTGGGGACCAGCCTGTCGGAGGCCGACCGCGCCGAGGCGGTCCTGGCCTCGGCGACGGCCCAGCGTACGGAGGTCGTGGACGCGCTCCAGCGCATCCAGGACGGCAGCTACGGCAAATGCGCGGACTGCGGCAAGCCCATCCCGGAAGGCCGCCTGGAGGCGCGTCCGGAGGCGTCCCGGTGCGTGGCCTGCCAGTCGAAACGGGACCGGATGCGGCGCTAGCCGGCGGACCGGGACGCGGCGGGAACGCGCCGGGCCGCGGGCTTGCGGGCCGCGGCCAGCAGGTAGATGCCGAACGACTCGTTCCCGCCGGTCCCGCCACCGTGACCCGGCCCGGCCGGGCCGGCTTCTTCCGCGCCCGCGGCCAGCTCGGCCCGGACCAGCCGCATGATCGCGCTCGGGTCCTTGCGCAGCACGTGGTCCACCATGGACGGGGACAGCACGGTGCGCGGCCGGATCCAGCTGACCTCCAGCCCGGCCTCGGTCAGCAGGTCGACCAGCTGCTCGGGGCCGAAGCACCGGGTGATATGGCCGTCCGGCCAGGGCACCAGCACCACTTCCGCCTGCGGCAGGTCGGTGAGCTCGGCCCAGTGGTGCTGTTCCGCCAGGATGGACATGCCCAGGACGAGAGAGTCCACGGAGGCCAGGAGCTGGCCGCCGGGCCGCAGCACGCGGGCGATCTCCGCCGCGACGTCCTCGGCCATCAGGTGGCGCGACAGGGCCCCGTCGTCGGCGATGACCCCGTCCACCGACCCGTCGGCCAGGAAAGCCAGGTTCGCGGAGTCCGCCACCACGCGGACCAGCCGGCCCGCCGGGGGCCGGCGGCGGTGCACGCCGCGGACCGTGAGCGTCCGCGGCACCTCCACGCGGGCGGCCTGTTCCCAGGCTGGGCGTTCCCAGGCCGCGCGTTCCGAAGCCCGGCGCCCGGCGGCGGGGCGTTCCCAGGCGGCGCGTTCCGACGCAGCGGGCAGCCGCGGCATGACCTGGAGCACCGTGTAGCCCGCCGTGGCCGCCTGGGAGGCCACGCTGGACCGGGGGCCGGAGATATCGACCAGGATCCGCCCCCGTGGCGGCAGCCAGGCCTGCAGCTGGGCGGCTACCACAGCTCGCTGGAACCGCCAGTAGGCCGTGAGCGAGCTTGAGCCGAGAACGGTGAGAGGGCTGGTTGCACTTGCCGCCACCATGACTCCATCCAGCAGCCGGGCTGCGCGCATTGCGGCTGACGGCCTGCCAAGTGGCAGAGGTGTGACGCCGCCGCGAAGACGGGAGCCCGCGCAGCCCTATTTCCTGAAATGTTCCCCACCTGGGTCTTTCCTCACCTGACTTGAGGGGGAGGTCGTCCTGCGGGATCCGCGGCGCCGGCCACCCTGTCCCCCGGATGGCGGAATGAAGCCGCCGGGTCGCATGTTCCAGAGGGCGTGGTTGTCGCCGATTATGCGCCGCTCAGTAGCGCCCCTAGGATGACTCGCTTCGAGCCGAGTAAGAGCGGGGATGTATCCTCCCGCCCATACGGCCGTTATCGTCGGCCGGTGCGGGAGATCTCCGAGGGGGTGGGTCCGGTAACCGAGACACTCGAGCAGCGCAGCGAGCGTTTCGAGCACGATGTGCTGCCCTTCCTGGATCAGCTCTACTCGGCCGGGCTGCGGATGACGCGTAACCCGGCGGATGCCGAGGACCTGGTCCAGGAGACGTTCGCCAAGGCGTACGCGTCGTTCCACCAGTTCCAGCCCGGCACGAACCTGAAGGCGTGGCTGTTCCGGATCCTGACCAACACCTTCATCAACAGCTACCGGAAGAAGCAGCGCGAGCCGCAGCGCTCGGGGGCGGAAGAGGTCGAGGACTGGCAGCTGGCCCGGGCCGCCTCGCACACCTCCTCGGGCCTGAGGTCGGCGGAAGCGGAGGCGCTCGACCGTCTCCCGGACTCCGACATCAAGCAGGCGCTGCAGGCCCTTCCCGAGGAGTTCCGCATCGCGGTCTACCTCGCCGACGTGGAGGGGTTCGCGTACAAGGAGATCGCCGACATCATGGGCACGCCGATCGGCACCGTCATGTCGCGCCTGCACCGCGGGCGCCGGCAGCTGCGGGACATGCTGCAGGAGTACGCGGCCGACCGGGGTGTGACGCGCCCGGCCCCGGCGGATGACAGCCAGGAGCCGCAGGCCGCGGAGTCGGGGAGGGACGCGTCATGAGCTGCGGGAAGCCCCACGAGACTCCGTGTAGCGAGGTACTCGACCGGGTCTACTCCTACCTGGACGGCGAGCTCGGCGACTCGGGCAAGGCGAAGATCCGCCAGCACCTCGACGAATGCGGCCCGTGCCTGCGGGAGTTCGGCCTGGAAGAGGCGGTCAAGCGGCTGGTGCACAAGCACTGCGGCCACGACAAGGTCCCCGGTGACCTGCGGGTCAAGGTGCTGACCCGGATCCAGGAAGTCCGGGCCTCGATCGAGATCACCGAACTGCCCGGCGAATAGCCCGCCCGCAGCCGGCCTATTACCCGCCAAATCACCCGCCGATCCACCGGCGATCATCACCCGCCCTCTGAGCTGGGCTGACGTCCCGGCCGTCCGGCCATTGTTACTTTCTGTCATGTCGTATATACAGATTGTAGATATCGGCCGTGAACGCTACGCGATCAGCGGTGATGGCGTTACCCTGAGTGGCGAGCTGGACCTATTGGCAGGGTCATTCATCTGGGGCCGGAGATGGGCAGGGTTACCGGTTCGCGGCCGGCGTGCCGATGAGGAAGTGACCACCCGTTAGCCGACCGGACTGCGAGGGGGGGTCTTGAGCAGGCTCACGCGGGCCGCGTGGCTCTACATGGCCGTGGTGGTCACGGCGGCGGTGCTGCTGCTGGCCCACGTGCTGGTGCAGGCGATGGCCGGGGGGCAGGACTACCTGCTGTCCCGGGCGCTGCTGGTGCTGGCCGTCCTGTTCATGATCTGCGATTCCTCCCCCACCACGCTGACGTCGCGCCAGTCGGCATGGTCGCCCAGCTCGGCGGCCACCCTGGCGGCGGTCGTGCTGCTCGGCCCGGGCGGGGCCGCGCTCGTCGGCGCCACCTCACTGATCAGCCTGCGCCGCGGCGGGCTGCGCGAGCGGGCCTTTAACGGGGCAATGTACGCGCTGAGCGCCTATGCGTCGGGGGAGGCGTATCTCGCGCTGGGCGGCCATATCGGCGTGCCCAGGCCCGGCTTGTTCCCGGGCATCATCCTGCCGTTCGCGGCGGCGGCCGCGGTGCACGTGGCGGTCAATCACGGGCTGCTGTGGAGCATGCTGCTGCTCTTGCCCCCGTCCGGGGCCAGCCTGCAGCGGGGCCGCCTTGACTTGCACCTTTCCCTGCTGCTGGTGTCCGATCTCGGCTACGCCACACTGGGCCTGCTGATCGCGGCGCTGTGGCATCTGGTGGGGCCGTTCGCCGCGGTCCTGGTCCTGATCCCGCTGTTCGTGGCGCGCTGGGCGATGGGGCAGTTCGCCGCGCAGGAGGGCGCGTACTCGGCCACGATGGCCGCGCTGTGCCAGGCCGTGGAGACCAAGGACTTCTACACCCGCGGCCACAGCGAGCGGGTGTCCCGCGGCGCCACCCTGCTGGCCCGGCAGATCGGGATGGGCGCGGAGCGCGTCGAGGCCATCCGGTACGCCGGCATGCTGCACGACGTGGGCAAGCTCGGCGTGCCGACCAAGGTGCTGCAGAAGACCGGGCCGCTGACCGAGGAGGAGCTGGCCGCCATCCAGCTGCACCCGATGCGCGGCCTGGAGATCGTCCGGCAGATCGGGTTCCTGACCGAGGCGCTGGACGGCATCATGCACCACCACGAGCGGATGGACGGCAAGGGCTACCCGATGGGCCTGGCCGGCGACGAGATCCCCGAGTTCGCCCGGGTGATCGCGGTCGCCGACGCGTTCGACTCGATGACTTCGACCCGGTCCTACCGGGGGGCCCGGAGCGTCGGGGAGGCCGTCGCGGAGCTGCGCAAATGCTCCGGCATGCAGTTCGATCCGGTGCTGGTCGACGCCTTCATCGCGGCGCTGGCCCAGGGACGCTGGGACTCGCAGGCGGCCGGCCAGCCCCCGCCCGCGGCCCTGCCCGGCGACTTCCCCGCCCAGGTCGCGGCCCAGGATCACGACGACCCCACCGCGCCGCTGCGGGTCGTCGAGAGTCGCTGAGGTGAGCCCGCGGTGACCACGCAACGCCACCTCGCCCGCCAGCCCGGCTGGCAGTCCATCGACTCCGGCCAGCTGCTGCTGGTCATCCTGGCCGGCGTGCTGCTGGTCGCGGCCGTGGCGCAGACCGCCGCGGCCGGCCTGGTGCAGCCGCGTGACGCGCTGGCCTTCGGCGCGCTGATCGCGCTGGGCGAGCTGCTCCGGCTCTCCCTGCCCGGCGACCGGGAGGCCGCCCCGATCGGCAGCGCCGGGGCCCTCGGCTACGCGCTGGCGGTCCGGGTCGGCACGCTCCCGGCCCTGCAGCCCGCGCTGCAGGTGGTCGCGGTCACCGCGGTCGGGATGATCGTCGGTGCGCTGCCGCACCTGGCGGCCGGCCGGCCCGCCGGGGTGGGCGGGATGGCCTCCCGGCTGCTGGCCGTGGCGTTCGTGGCCATGGCCTTCCGGCCCCTCGCCCACCTGGCCCTCATCGACCGCCACATGTGGCTCCGGCTCGCGGTCATGGCCGTGCTGATCGTGGCCGGGTGGCTCGCCGAATGCGTGATCAAGGGGCTGATCCGGGCGGACGCCCTGCGGGCCCGGTTCGTCGTGTCGCTGGCCGACGAGCTGCGCATCCAGGTGCCGCTCGGCGCGGCGGTGGGCGCTTCCGCCATGCTGATCGCCCTGGCCACCGAGGCCATGGGGCTGGTGGCGCTGGCCCTGCTCATCGCGCCGCTGCTGGTCACCCAGACCGCCTTCCGCCGCTACGCCGGCATCCGGTCCACCTACCTGCAGACGGTCCGGGCGCTGGCCCGGGTCACCGAGGTCGGCGGCTATGTCGAGGACGGTCACTCCTACCGGGTCGGCCAGCTCGCGGTCGCGGTCGGCCGCGAGCTCGGGATGAGCGAGCCGGACCTGCTGGAGCTGGAGTACGCCGCGCTCATGCACGACATCGGCCAGCTCTCGCTGGCCGACCCCATCCCGGGGGGTGCGACCGTGCTCGCGTCCCCGGAAGACCAGGAACGGATAGCGGGCCTGGGGGCCAGCGTCATCGAGCAGGCCGGCGTGCTGGGCGGGGTGGCCGAGATCGTGCGCCGCCAGAGCCAGCCCTGGCGCGGCAGCGACGGGGAGCCACCGATCGGCAGCCGGATCATCCGGGCCGCCAACGCCTTCGACGACCTGGTGGGCGGGTCGCCCGACCGGGACCGGTCCGCGGCGGCGCTGGAACGGCTCCGGCTGGACACCGCGGCGGAGTACGACCCGGGTGTGGTGGAGGCGCTCACCAAGGTCACCGGCCGGTGGTACCCCGGCCGCCTGTAGGCTTCCGCCGTGCTTGATACCGCCGGGCCTGGGTCCGCTGTGCTCGAGTCGGTGCTGGTCGCCAACCGCGGCGAGATAGCCCGGCGGGTGATCGCCACCGCCCGGCGGATGGGCATCCGGGCCATCGCCGTCTACTCCGAGGCCGACGCCGGGCTGCCGTTCGTGCGCGAGGCCGACGAGGCGGTGCTGATCGGGCCGCCGCCGCCCGCCCGCAGTTACCTGGACGCAGGCGCCATCCTCCGCGCGGCCCGCGACACTGGCGCGCGCGCCGTGCACCCCGGCTACGGCTTTCTTTCCGAGAACGCAGGTTTCGCCCGGCTCGTCTCTGACGCCGGGCTGACGTGGGTGGGACCGCCACCGTCCGCCATCGACCAGATGGGCGACAAGATCAGCGCGCGGAACCTGATGGCCGCCGCCGGGGTCCCGGTGGCCCCGGGCACCACCGAGCCGGTGCGCGACGCCGGGGAGGCCGCGGCCGCCGCGGCGATCATCGGCTACCCGGTCATGGTGAAAGCCGCGGCGGGCGGGGGCGGGATCGGGATGAGCGCCGCGGCCGGCCCCGGGCAGCTGGCGGCGGCGTTCGAGACGGCCCGCTCCCGCGCCGAGCGGTTCTTCGGCAGCCCCGCGATCCTGCTGGAACGCTACGTGACGCCGGCCCGGCACGTGGAGGTGCAGATCCTCGGGCGGCCCGGTGGCCGGCTGCTGGCCCTGGGTGAGCGGGACTGCTCGGTGCAGCGCCGGCACCAGAAGGTGGCCGAGGAGACCCCGTCCCCGGGGGTCAGCCCCGGCCTGCGGGCCCGGATGATGGACGCCGCGGTCCGGGCCGGGGAGGCGGTCGGCTACCAGGGCGCCGGGACGGTCGAGTTCCTGGTGGACGCGCGGACCGGGGACTTCACGTTCCTGGAGATGAACACCCGGCTCCAGGTCGAGCACCCGGTCACCGAGATGGTGACCGGCATCGACCTGGTCGAGCAGCAGCTGCGGATCGCCGCCGGTGAGGACGTCAGCTTCGACCCGGATGAGGTCCTGGTCCAGGGGCACGCGATCGAGCTGCGCGTGTACGCCGAGGACCCGAACCGGTTCCTGCCCAGCCCGGGCACGATCACGGCCTGGACGGAACCGGCCGGCGAGGGCATCCGGGTCGACGCGGGATACGAGGCCGGGAACCAGGTCACCCCGTTCTACGATCCGTTGCTGGCCAAGCTGTGCGTGTGGGGCCCCGACCGGGACGAGGCGCTGCGCCGGGCCCGGGACGCGGTGGCGTCGTTCCGGATCACCGGGCTCAAGACGAACCTGCCGTTCCACGCGGACCTGCTGGACAGCGAGGAGTACAGCGACGGCGGCTACGACACCCTGGTGGTCAGCCGGCTGCGTTCCTGAAATCGGCGCCGGTCCTGAGTGGGCACAATGTGAGCGGGCCGCCCGGCGGGCAGCCCCAGTGAGGGAGAGGAGCGGCGAGTGACCGAGGTCCGCGCGGAGATGGTGGCCAACGTCTGGAAGGTCGTGACCGCCGAGGGTGAGGAAGTCTCCGACGGCGCAACGCTGGTCATCCTCGAATCGATGAAGATGGAGATCCCGGTGCTGGCCGAGGAGCCAGGCACGGTGACCAAGCTGGCGGTGGCCGAAGGCGACCTGGTCCAGGAAGGCGATCTCATCGCCATCATCGAGTAACCCCCCCGGCTGAGGCCCCGCCGGGGGTGGCTGGATAGTCAGACGCCGGTGGTCGAGCGGGGGTAGGCGACCGCCGGGTCGGTGATCACGTTGACCAGGTAGGGCACGCCGGAGTCGAAGGCCCGGCGCAGCGCGGGCGCGATCCCGTCCGGCCGGGTGACCAGTTCCCCGGCGCCCCCCAGCGCGCGGACCACCTCGTCGTAGCGGCACTGCGGCTGCAGGTCGGCGACCACGTCGTAGCCGTAGATGGCCTGCATCGGGTGCTTCTCCAGACCCCAGATCCCGTTGTTGCCGCAGATCATCACGACCGGCAGCCCGTGCCGGACCAGCGTGTCCGCGTCCATCAGCGAGAAGCCGGCCGCGCCGTCCCCGAGCAGCAGCACCACCTGGTCCGACGGCCGGGCGATCCGGGCCGCGATCGCGTAACCCAGCCCGGTGCCCAGGCAGCCGTACGGGCCCGGGTCGAGCCACCCGCCCGGGCGGCCCGGCTCGATGTACTTGCCTGCGTAGGACACGAAGTCCCCGCCGTCGCCGATCACCACGGCGTCGTCGTCCAGCACCCCGGCCAGCTCGCCGTAGACCCGCATCGGGTGGATGGGGTCAGCCTCGCTGCCCAGCAGCGCGCCGTCGGCGCCCACCGCGCCCCGGGCCGCGTCCTGCAGCTGGGGAAGCCAGGAATCCTCCCACGGGACCCGGGCCGGCCGGCCCGGCCAGGCCCCCGGGGCGGCCAGCGCCGTGAAGAACCCGCTAAGGTCACCCGAGTACGACGCGGCCAGCTCGCAGTGCGTGGCCAGCTGCCCCGCTGCGTCGGCGACATGGACCACGAACGGTTTTCGTTGCGGATCGTTCTGGTCGCCGAACGCGCCATAGCCCAGCCGGAAGTCGAGCGGGGTACCCACCACCACGACCAGGTCAGCCTGCCGGAACGCGACCGACCGGGCGCGGGTGACCAGCAGCTCGTGTCCCCGCGGCAGGATGCCGCGGCCCTGGCCGTTGGCGATGACCGGCAGCCGGAGCTCCTCGGCGGCGGCGCGGGCGGCCTGCTCGGCGCCGCCCATCCACACGTCCGAGCCCAGCACCAGGACCGGGCGCCGGGCCGCCGCGATCAGCCCGGCGATGGCGGCGGCCGCGTCCGGATCGCCGGGCGGGCCGGGCCGGGCGGCCCGCACCATGCTGCCGCCCGGCCCGTAGCTTTCCGGGGGAGCCTGCCCGTAGAGGGCCTCCAGGGATGCGTCCACGAACACCGGGCCGCGGTGCGGCGTGGCGGCCAGCCGGAACGCGTCGTCCACCCCGGCGCCGACCTTCGCGGGCTCGTGCTCGGTCCAGGCCCGCTTGGTGATGGGCCGGAGCAGCTCGGGGTGGTCGAACTCCTGCAGGCTGCCGGAGCCCCAGCGCGCGTCGGGGGCCCGGCCGCCCAGGATCACCACCGGTGAGCCGTTGAACTGGGCCGTGGTGATGGCGCTGACCCCGTTGGTCACACCGGGCCCGGCGGTCAGCACGGCCAGCCCCGGGAGCCGGGTCAGCCGGGCGGTGGCTTCCGCGGCGAAGACGGCGGTCTGCTCGTGCCGCACGTCCAGCAGCCGCATCGGCGGGTCCGCGTGCACCGCCGCGTCATAGAGCGGGAACACGTGCCCGCCGGACAGGGTGAACATGGTGGTCACGCCGTGCGCCCGGGCCGCCGCCACCGCCAGCGTTCCCCCGTGCGCCTCGCCTTCGGTCATGCGGCGAGGTTACCAGCAGGTAGCTTGCGGGAACAGGCGCTGCGGCCGGCGCGCGCGGGCCGGTGCCCGGCCCGGCGTGCCCGTGGGCCGGTGCCGGGCCCGGAGGGATGCGGGCCCGGCACCTGGGCCGCCGGTCAGCCGACGTCCGCCGCCTCGGCCACGGCCGGAACCTTCGCCGCGGTGGCGGGCTCCGGGTCGGCCACGTAGTGCTCCGGCCGGGTCTCGTCCGAGCCGCCGGGCAGCTTGATCGCCCGGAACAGCAGGGTGAGCAGGGTCGCGATCACCAGGTTCATGACGAACCCGGTGAGCCCGATGTACACCGTGTGGTTGATGAGCGGGATGGTGTCCGCCGACGCGCCGAAGTGCGTCCCGGGCTCGCCGGGGGCCGGCAGCTTGTAGGCGGCGATGGTGCCGAAGACCATGGCCACCGCCCAGCCGATGACCAGCGCCCAGCGGTGGAACCACCGGGTGTACAGGCCGGCCACGATGGCCGGGAACGTCTGGACGATCCAGACGCCCCCCAGCAGCTGGAGCTGGATGGCGTAGGTCTTGTTCACGAACAGCACGAAGAGCAGGGCGCCCAGCTTGACCACCAGGGAGGCCCACTGGGACGCCTTGGTCTGCTCCGCGTTGCTGGCGTTCGGCCGGAAATACTCCTTGTAGATGTTGCGGGCGAACAGGTTCGCGGCCGCGATGGACATGATGGCCGCGGGGACGAGCGCGCCGATGACGATGGCCGAGAAGCCGATCCCGGCGAACCAGCTCGGGAACATCCGCTGGAACAGGAAGGGCACGGCCAGCTGGGTGTTGGCCCCGTTGGCCTTGACCTCCGCGGGCACGCCCGGCGCGGCCAGGGCCATGTAGCCCAGCAGCGCGATGAGGCCCAGGACCAGCGAGTAGGCGGGCAGCGCGGCGATGTTGCGCCGGATCACGTTGCGCCGCTTGGCCGCGTACACCCCCGTGATCGTGTGCGGGTACATGAACAGGGCCAGCGCGGAGCCCAGCGCCGTGGTGGCGTAGGCCCACTCCGCGGCGGGCTGCTCGATCAGGCTGCCGTTCGGCTTGCCCGTCTTGGGGTTGGTTGCCTTGAGGTGGGCGTCGGCGACGCTGAAGATGTGCCCCCAGCCGCCCAGCCGGATCGGGATGTAGATGATGGCCACGATGATCATCACGTAGATCAGCGTGTCCTTGATGAACGCGATCAGCGCCGGGGCGCGGAGCCCGGACACGAACGTGTACCCGGCCAGGATGATGAACGCGATGATCAGCGGCAGGTCGTGCACGAACCCGGTGGTGGAACTGCCGCCGATGCCCATCACGGTCAGCACGGACTGGATGCCGACCAGTTGCAGGGCGATGTACGGCATGACCGCCAGGATGCCGGTGAACGCCACCGCGAGCGCCAGCCCGCGCGACCCGTACCGGCCGCGGATGAAGTCCGCCGGGGTGATGTAGCCGTGCACCCGCGCCACGGACCACAGCCGGGGCAGGAACACGAACACGATCGGGTAGACCATGATCGTGTAGGAGAGCGAGAAGAACCCGGCCGCCCCGACCCCGTAGACCAGGGCCGGCACCGCGATGAATGTGTAGGCAGTATACAGATCACCGCCAAGCAAAAACCAGGTGATGAAGCTGCCGAAGCCCCTCCCGCCGAGCCCCCACTCGTTCAGGTGCAGCGCCTCCTCGGCCCGGCGCCACCGCGACGCGGCGAAGCCGACGAAGGCGACCACGGCGAAGAGGACGATAAGGATGGTGAACGAGACCGCGTTGATGTGGGTCACGACGCCTCCCCGCGGCCTCCGAGGGGCTGCCCTCCGAGGGGCTGGCCGTCTGGGGGTGGGGAGGCGGCCGGGCCGCCCCCGCCGTCAGGCGCCGGGCGCGCCACTCTCGTGGTGATCAGGTAGCAGATCGTGGTCAGCAGCGCGACGACCGGTACCCAGAGCAGCTGGTACCAGTAGAAGAAGGGAAAGCTGCCGAGCTTGGGGCTGCTCCGCGCGTAGATCGGGACGATGAGCGTCCCGAGCACCGCGACTAACAGCAGGATCGTGACTAAGACCCAGGCGCCGGTGTGCGTGCGTGGGGGGCCGGAATGCGTCATCGCTTCGTCTCCCTAACGTGTGCTGTCGCGCGCCACCCGCCAGGCCACGGCGCGGGGCGGGGGGCGCGCGCGTGACTTATGTCACGTTGTTGACGTCTATGGTGCGATGAACTGATCCAATCTGCAATGGTTTGCGGATCAGTGATCCCGGCGGATCAGGGTCGCGGTGGCGTCGTAGTCCTTGTCTGGCCCGTGTACCCGCCAGTGCTCTTCCATGACGTCCTCGCCGAGCACCAGGTAGGTGATCTCGTAGCGGTCCGCGCGGCACTGGTGGACCGCCGTGCAGTGGCCGGAACGCAGGTCAAGCCGGTAGAAGAGGTGGCCGTCCGCGAATCGCACCTCCACCGTGCCGTCCGGCAGGCCCTGGTAGCGGAGGGCGCGGGTAGCCGGGCCGGTGTGGGTCCCGAAGCGCAGTTCGCCGGTCTCCAGGTAACGCAGCGCCGCCCCGGGGCCGTCCGGGTCGCTGAGCACGGCCTGGCCGGCGAACCGTCCCTCCGTGCCGGAGCGGTGGTCGGTCAGCACCCGCTCGATGCGCCAGTGCCCCGCCGCGAAGGCGAGCGTGTCGCGAACCCGCATAGTTCAGCATTGTGACGGCCGCCCGCCGGGTACCGGCCACCCGGTGCCTTGGATGGTCCTGGCCGCCTTGGTATCGTCCCCCTCGGCTACCAGTATGTTTCCCCCGCCCTGAGGAGTCCCCCCATGTCTGATGTGGCCGCGCTGCGCCAGCGTTCCCCTGTGGTGCTTGCCGACCTGCTGCCCGGCGCGCTGGTCCGGGACGCGATCCTGGTCGTCGGGGCGGCCGGCTTCGTCGGGCTGCTCGCCCAGATCTCGATCCACCTGTCCTTCACGCCCGTGCCCATCACCGGGCAGACCCTGGGCGTGCTGCTGGCGGGCACGGCGCTGGGCTGGCGGCGGGCGGGCGCCGCGCTGGCGCTCTACGCGGTGGCCGGGCTGGCCGGTGTGCCCTGGTTCGCGGGCCACGCCAGCGGCTATGTGGGAGCCTCGTTCGGCTACGTGCTCGGCTTCATCGCCGCGGCGATCCTGTGCGGCTACCTGGCCCAGCGCGGCGCGGACCGCTCGGTGCTGCGGTCGGTCCCGGTCATGATCGCCGGCGAGGTGGTCATCTACGCGTTCGGGGTGACCTGGCTGGCGCTGAGCCTGCACCTGAGCGCCTCAACCGCGATTTCCGAGGGGTTCACCCCGTTCGTGGCGGGCGACGCCATCAAGGCGGCCATCGCCGCGGGGCTGCTGCCGGCGGCCTGGTGGCTGACCGGCTACCGCCGCAGCCGGCCCGCCGGCGAAGCCGGCTCAGGTGACCGGGACGGCGAAGCCGGGGTGAGCTGACCGGCTACCGGCGAAGCCGGCTGAGCTGACCGGCTATCGGCGAAGCCGGCTGAGCTGACCGGCTAGCGGCGAAGCCGGGTGACCAGCTTGTAGCGGTCGCCCCGGTACTTGGACTGGGCCCACTCGACGGTCTCGGCCGAGGCGTCGAACGCCTGCCGGGACAGCAGCAGCAGGGGCATGCCGACGTCGACCCCGAGCAGCCGGGCGTCCTTGGGGTCGGCCAGCACGGTCTCGATGGTCTCCACCGCCTCGGTGAGCTGGACCCCGTAGGCCGAGGCCAGCGCCTCGTACAGGGACGCGTAGCGCTCGAGGTTCCGGCGCAGCCCGGGGAACCGGCGGGCGGGCAGGTGCGAGGTGTCGGTCGACATGGGCTCCCCGTCGGCCAGCCGCAGCCGGTGGATGCGGAGCACCCGGCTGCCCGCCGGGATGGCCAGCAGCTCGGAGAGCTGCGCGTCGGCGGGCACGTAACTGGTGTCCAGGATCCTGGTCTGCGGGTGCAGCCCGTGCGCCCGCATCCCCTGCGTGTAGCTGGCCAGCTCGAGGAGCTGCGCGACCTTCGGCTTGGCCACGAACGTGCCCTTGCCCTGCATGCGCAGCAGCCGGCCTTCCACCACGAGCTCGGCCAGGGCCTGGCGCACCGTGGTCCGTGACGTCCCGTACTGCTGGGCGAGTTCCCGTTCCGGCGGGACCGGGCTGCCCGGCGCGAGAGTCTGGGTCAGCTCGAGCAGTTGGCGCTTGACCGTGTAGTACTTCGGGATGCGGGGCGGCGTCGGGCCCGGCGGTGCCGGCTCGCCGTCGCGGATGGCGGGGGAGGCTGTCACGGTCACTTCCTTCCGGAGCAACTGCGTTCCGGACATGATCTCTCATCGCGGCCCGGGACCGCCTCCCCGGGCTCAGGCGACAGGCCCGTCAGGTGGCCCGGATGAGCGATGATGGCAGGGTGCCCACGCTCAACGACCTCGCCCGCCGCCATACCGCGCTGACGTCGGCCGACATCGACTGGCTGCACGCGCTGGTGTCCGACTGGCAGCTGCTGGCCGACCTTTCGTTCGCTGACCTGGTGCTGTGGGCGCCGCTCCAGGACGCCTCCGGCTGGGTGGTGCTGGCCCAGATGCGCCCGACGACCGGGCCGACCACGTTCCACGACGACGCGGTGGGCTCGTTCGCGCCGACCGGGGCCCGGCCGTTCCTCGAATCGGCCCAGCGGGAGCGGCGGATCTGCCGGGAAGGGGACCCGGAGTGGACCCGCGGCGTGCCGGTCCGCCGGGAATCGATCCCGGTGACCCGGGAGGGCCAGGTCATCGCGGTCATCGAGCGCAGCACGAACCTGAGCTCGGCGCGGACGCCGAGCCGCCTGGAGCTGACCTACCTCAAGGGCGCGGACGACCTGGCGCAGATGGTGGCCTCCGGCATGTTCCCCTGGCCGGGCCAGCAGCCCGCGCTGGTCCGCTCGCCGCGGGTCGGGGACGGCCTGCTCCGGCTCGGCCGGTCCGGCAAGGTCAGCTACGCCAGCCCCAACGCCCTGTCCGCCTACCGCAGGCTCGGCCTGGCCGCCGACCTGGTCGGGGCCGAACTGGGCCCACTGACCGCCCGGCTGTGCGCCCCGGGCCGGCCCACCGACGACTCGCTCATGGTCACCGCCAGCGGACGTGCGCCGCGGGAGACGGAGGTGGAGGGGAACGGGTCGGTGGTCCAGCTGCGGGCCATCCCGCTCGTGGTCAACGGGCTGCGGACCGGTGCGCTGGTGCTGGTCCGCGACGTGACCGAGCTGCGGCACCGCGAGCGCGAGCTGATGACCAAGGACGCTACCATCCGGGAGATCCACCACCGGGTGAAGAACAACCTGCAGACCGTGGCCGCGCTGCTCCGGCTCCAGTCGCGGCGCCTGGACGAGCCGAAGGCGCGGGCGGCACTGGACGAGGCGGTGCGCCGGGTCGGGTCCATCGCGACCGTGCACGAGACGCTCTCGCACGCTCCCGAGGAGATCGTGAATTTCGACGACGTCGCGGAGCGGGTCGCGGCGATGGCGGGGGAGGTGTCCGCGGCCGAGGCGCGGGTCAAGCCGGTGCTGCTCGGCCGGTTCGGGCTGCTGCCCTCCGCGGTGGCCACCCCGCTGGCCCTGGTCCTGGCTGAGCTGCTGCAGAACGCCCTGCAGCACGGCCTGGCCCAGTGCCCGGACGCCGGGCTGGACGGGCACCTCGAGGTGTGCGTGGACCGCAGCCAGGAACGGCTGACGGTCATTGTGCAGGATAATGGCGTCGGATTGCCGCGGGAATTCGATCTGGATTCGACCACGAGCCTCGGCTTGCAGATCGTCCGGACGCTCGTGGTGTCGGAGCTGGGCGGCCGGCTGGAAGTCAAGCCGCGGGCGGGCGGCGGCACCAAGGCCGTCGTGGACCTGCCGCTGGACGCGGGCGCGGCGTTATCGGCGCGCGCGGCCCCGATACGGCCGCCGGGGCCCGCGGAGCCGCCGGGATAAAACCCGTGCCGCCCGCGGGACGCGCCGCCCGCGGGACGCCCCGCGAGAGCGGCCACCGCCCGGCCTGCGGGCGGTGGCCCTGTTGCTCCGGCCCTTAATGCTGCGGCCGCGCTCAGCGATCGCCAAGCACGGGGGCGCGCCACGCTCACGCGTGGGCGCGCGCCCGGAACCGGCTGGCCCGCCGCTTGAGGGCGCGCCGCTCGTCTTCGCTCATGCCGCCCCACACCCCGGCGTCCTGGCCGCTTTCGAGCGCCCACTGCAGGCAGAGCTCGATCGCTGGGCATCGGCGGCATACCTGCTTGGCCTCGTCGATCTGGAGTAGCGCGGGCCCGGTGTTGCCGATCGGGAAAAACAGCTCCGGGTCCACGTCACGGCAGGCGGCGTCATGGCGCCAGTCCATGCGGTCCACTCCTCCTTGGCGGCCGGGCCGAGGCCCGGGGTGGTGACCGTGCTCGCGAGCTTGTGAACGAATTCACGAGCCAGGTCGTATGTCGGGAAGCGTGTAGCTTCCCGGGGTTTGTACTGTCACTCATCCATTCGAGCCAGCGGTCCCCGCTGGACTCAGGTCCGAGGTCCTGGAATCGTGACACTGACACCAGGGCCCGCCCGATGGCCGCGCATGGCGCCGCTCACCCGAACCGGGTTCTAGCCTGTCAAGCGGCTGAATCAAACGCAAGACTATTCGCGCAAGGTTCAGAGCGATTTCGGTGTCTGATACGTCACAGCGTGACTTGTTCCGGGCTTGTCAGGCAATTACCCGCAGAGCCCGCGGAACCGCGCGAAACGTGACACTCTCATGCTCGCCGACGTACTCCCCGTCCACCTGGAGCGCGACCGGGTGGTCTGACCGCAGGGTGAAGCCGGGCTGATCGTGCAGGCTGACCACGTGCCGGCCCCGGGGCGGCTCGCTGCGCTGGGCAAACATCTGCCGCAGCGCGTTCAAGGTGGCTATCGTCCCCATCCGGCGGAGCGCGAAGATGTCGAGCCCGGTATCGAAGCCCGCACCCGGGCTGGGATTGACCGGCCGGGGACCCAGGTAGGTCCACGGTGATGTGTTCGAGATAATGCCCAGGAACAGGGGCCCGATCGGGGATTGGCCCTCGCGTTCCAGGGTGAGCGCGGGGTGACGGCGGTCGGTGACCGCATAGAACTGGCGCAGCGCGGTCCGCAGGTACAGGCCCGGGGTCAGCGTCCGGCCGTGCTCCCGCAGTTCCTCGATCACCCGCACCACCTCCGCATCCAGGCCGAGCCCGGCGTTGAAGGTGAAGTAGCGGTGCCTGCCTCCGGCCAGGGTGGCCCCGCCTGGGGTGGCCTCGTCGGGGGTGGCCTCGTCCGGGGCGGGCCCGCCCGCGGTGGCCGCGCCCGGGGTCGCACAGCCCAGGCCGACGCGGCGGTCGCGGCCCGCCCGCAGCGCCTCGAGGATCCGCCCGGTTGCGTCGACCGGGTCGGCGGGCAATCCCAGCGCCCGGGTGAACACGTTCGCGTTACCGCCCGGGACGGGGGCGAAGGCCGGGTCTGTCCCAGGCCGCCAGCCGCGCAGCAGGCCGTTGACGGCCTCGTTGACCGTGCCGTCCCCGCCGAGCGTCAGAATGAGCTGGAAGCCGTCTGAGGCGGCCTGGCGCGCCAGGGTGCCCGCATGGCCCCGGTAGCGTGTTTCCACGACTTCCAGATCCATCTGGGATGCGAGAGCATGCGTGATGACGTCCCGGCGCAACTGGGTGGTGGCCGTGGCGTGCGGGTTGACGATCAGGAGCGCGGGCACGGGCTCAGGTTAGCGACGAGGGGTACGGGAGATGGAGCAGAGGCCACCGAGCCTGCTCGGCGCGGCTGCGGTACAGGCCGCCGACGCGGTCATCGTGCTGGCCGCCAGCGTGCTGGCCGGGGTCGACACCCTCGCGGGCAAGTCCTACCAGATGGGCAGCGGAATCGCGCTCACGCTGATCGGGCTGGCCACCGCCGCCGCGCTGGCCTGGGTCGCCGTGGGGCTGTCCCGGGCCCGCCGCTGGAGCCGCACTCCCGCGGTGCTGACCCAGTTGTTCGTCGGCATCGTCGGCATCTACCTGGTGCAGGGGCACCGGTACGCCTGGGGGATCCCGGCGCTGGTCCTGGCGGGCGCCGGGCTGGCCCTGCTGCTGGTCCCGGCCAGCTTCCGCGTCCTGTCCGGCCCGCCGCCGGGCGGCGGGCGGGGTGGAACGGGCACGCCCTCCGGGAGCCCGCCCCGGCCCGCCCCGGGGCAGAAGCCACGCCAGGCCAAGCCGGGGTCGCCGGGTGAGGCAGCCTCGCCGGGTAAGGGACCGTCGTCGGCCAGGACTCCGTCACCAGGTAAGGCCCGGCCGCCACGCAAGCGGCCCGCCCGGGGCTAGCCGGGCTCGTCAGTCGCCGGCCGTCAGTCGTCGGCCGTCAGGCCGTCCCGTAGCTGGGCGAGCGTCCTGGCCAGCAGCCGGGACACGTGCATCTGCGAGATCCCCAGCACGGTGGCGATCTGCGACTGCGTCATGTTCCCGAAGAACCGCAGCAGCAGGATCCGCTTTTCCCGGCTGGGCAGCTGTTCCAGCAAGGGCTTGAGCGATTCCCGGTACTCGACCCCCTCCAGGGCCTCGTCGAGCATACCGAGCGATTCGGCCACCGCGGGCGCGTCGTCGTCGCCCGAGTCCGGGGCGTCCAGGGACACCGTCGAGTAGGCGTTGGCCGACTCCAGGCCCTCCAGCACCTCTTCCTCGGTCATCTGCAGGTGCGCGGCGATCTCGGCCACGGTGGGGGCCCGGCCCTCGCGCTGCGCCAGGTCACCGATGGCCTTGGTCAGGGCCAGCTTGAGCTCTTGCAGCCGCCGGGGCACCCGGACCGCCCAGCCCTTGTCGCGGAAATGCCGCTTGATCTCACCCACGATGGTCGGGGTGGCGTAGGTGGAAAATTCCACCCCGCGGGCCAGGTCGAAGCGGTCAATGGACTTGATCAGCCCGATCGTGGCCACCTGGGTGAGGTCGTCGAGCCATTCGCCGCGGTTACGGAACCGGCGGGCCAGGTATTCGACCAGCGGCAGGTGCAGTTCCACCAGCTCGCCGCGGATGCGGAGCCGTTCAGCGTCGCCGTCGGGCAGCACGGCCAGCCGCTCGAACAGTTTCCGCGCGCGTCCCCGGTCCGGGACCGCATGCTGAATCCGGGTGGTGGTGGGCACCTCGGCGACCGACGTCTCGCCCAGCGGCGTCTCACCCACCTGGGCCTCGATGTCGGCCGTCACCCCGGCATCGATCTCCTCGGCCACCCGGGCATCCACTTTCCGCGGCACCCGGACCTCGATTTCCTCGGTCACCCGGACCTCGACAGCTCGCGGGTCTTGCGCAGCATGACCGTGAGTTTGCCGCCCGGGCCGGCCCAGGCGTCCACGCTTCCGGCCAGCGCCGCGAGTACGGTCCAGGCGAAGGTGTCACGGGCCGGGAGCTGGGCCCGCTGGGTGAGTACGGACACCGTGATCGTCACGCTGTCCTCGCCCAGGGTGAAATCGCAGTCCAGGCTGGCGCCCGGCGCGGCCTGGCTGAGCAGCAACCCGCACGCCTCGTCCACGGCGATCCGCAGGTCCTCGATCTCGTCCAGGGTGAAGTCGAGGCGGGCGGCGAGGCCTGCGGTGGCCGTGCGCAGCACGGACAGGTAGGCCCCCTCAGCCGGCATCCGGATCGTCACGCGATCCTCGGCGTCCCGCGGCGCAGGCTTGCCGCGTACCGCGGTTGGCACGGCCGCAGCAGTGGGCGCGGTCGTCTCTTCGGTCACGATTGTCCTCCCGTACCGTCAGCCGTACTGCTGCTGGCGGCCGTCGTGGTCTTGCCTTGCAACCTACCGTCCACGGTGTGCATCGCTTACGCGCCGCCCCGGGTGCTGCCCAGCAAGTCGCTTTTGACCAGCCGGGATGTCCCGGATTGACTGGTGGATTCCAGGATGCCAGAGGCCGCGCAGGCGGAGAGTGCCTGCGCGGCCTCTGGTTACCGCAACGTAGGGTGCCGGGAGGTCAGCCCTGCTTGGTCTCCCAGAAGATCTTGCTGATCTCGTCGATCTTGGCCAGCAGCTGGTCAGCCGCTGCTACGTCAGTGCTGCTCTTGGTGCCGCCCGGGCCGCCGCCGGCCAGCTTGGTGGCCTCGTTGAACAGCTGGTTCAGCTGCGGGTACTTCTCGAAGTGCGGCGGCTTGAAGTAGTCGGTCCAGAGCACCCACAGGTGGTGCTTGACCAGATCGGAGCGCTGCTCCTTGATCAGCAGGGCCCGCGTCTGGAACGCCGGGTCCGAGCTGTCGTGATACTTCTGGATGATCGCCTTGACGGACTCAGCCTCGATCCGGGCCTGGGCTGGATCGTAGACACCACAGGGCAGGTCGCAATGCGCGTGCACGGTGGCCTTGGGTTCGAGGAGACGTGTCAGCAGTCCCATAGGTCCCCTTCTCTCATCTCGGATCATGGGTTACCGGTGACCGACACTACCCCCCAGCCCCGGGAACGAACGTAGGAGGGCCGATGCGCTGGCCGCTGTGGCGGGTTGCGGTCGCGGAGCGGTCCATGGAGCCGTCGCTGCGGCCCGGTGACTGGCTGCTCGTCTGGCGCGGCCTGCAGTCAGCCCGGCCGCCCCGGATCCGGCCCGGCCAGATCGTCGTCGCCCGGCATCCCGGCCGCGCGGATTTCCTGCTCGTGAAGCGGGCGGTGCGGCGGGCGGAGGACGGCTGGTGGCTGGAGTCCGACAACCACGGCGCCCGGGCGGTGGACAGCCGCTCCTTCGGGGTGGTCCCCCGCGAGCTCATCCGCGGCCGGGTGCTGCTGCGCTACCGCCGCGGCCAGGCCGCTGCGGCACCGGGACACCGGGCACCGGCGGCCGGGGCCAGAACGGCCGAGGACCCCCGTCCCCAGCAGCGGGGCGGAGGTCCTCGGACCGGCGGTTAGCGGATCAGTGGTGGATGCGCTCGGGCGGCTCTTCCCCGGACTGCCGCTCGACCAGGTTCATCATCTCTGCCTTGGGCAGCTTGGTCGCCATCGCCCAGAAGTAGATGACGAGGCTGAATGCAGCGACGATCACCATGTCCCACCAGAACGGGATGTGGCTGGTGTTGAGCGGCGCCGCGACGGCGCCGCCGGAGTACTGGCCCTGCCAGGAGATGATGCCCATGCCGATCAGCCACACCGGCAGCCACACCGCCGACTTCCAGTCCAGCGGCGGCCGGTTCTGGTCGACCGCCATGCCGATGCCGATCAGCACGTATCCGATCACCAGCACGACGCCGAGCTTCCAGATCACCTCGAAGCCCGAGAAGTAGATGAGCAGGTCGGCGATGATGAACGCGGCCGGGGCGAGCACCATGGCGCCGGGCATGCGGTAGGGCCGGTTCGCCTCGGGCACCTGCCCGCGGAAGGCGCCCAGGGACAGTGGCGCGCCCGCGTACATCAGCACGCTCGCGCCGGTGATCAGGCCGACCAGCGAGTGCCAGCTCGGGAACGGCAGCAGGAAGAGCAGCCCGATGAAGAACGCGAAGACCAGCCCGACCCACGGCACGCCGCTGGCGCTGGTCTTGCTGAAGACCTGCGGGTAGTACCGGTTCCGGGCCAGGCCGTAGCTGACCCGCGAGGTTCCGGTCACGTAGATGAGGCCGGTGCCGGACGGGGAGATGAACGCGTCGATCCGCAGGATGGTCGCCAGCCAGGCGAGCCCGGCCAGGCTCGCAACACCAGCGAACGGCCCGGCGAGGATCAAGGGATTGGTGATGTGCGGGAGCCCGTGGGCTAGCGAACTCGGGGTCAGCGCGCCGATGAACGCGACCTGCAGGAGGGTGTAGATCAGGGTGCCGATCAGGACCGCGATGATGATCGCCCGCGGCAGGTTGCGCCCCGGGTTCTTGATCTCGCCGG
>JAOPYP010000719.1 GCA_025964635.1 Actinomycetes bacterium
GCCGCGCGGGGCTGGATCGGCCGGGCCGCGCGGGGCGCGCTCCGCTGGCGGGTCCCTGATGCCGCCGCCGCGCTCGTGGCGGCGGTGCTGATCGCGTTCCTGATCCGGCCCTCGGTACAAACCGCGCACTGGAGCCCGGGTCCGGGCACTACCGGGTATATCGCCGCGCTGCAGCGGTTCCTCGGCCTGCCCGTCCAGCCGACCCGCTCGTACGCGGAGGACACCCTGTACTGGGTCATCTGGTACATCGGGGTCCCGGCGCTGCTGCTGGGCGGGTTCGGCATGGCCCTGCTCGCCCGGCGGTGCGTGCGAGCGCTGCTCCGGTGGGCCGACGAGGACGGCGTGGCCTGGGCCTGGGGGCTGCCCCTCGCGATCTTCGCCTGGACCGCGGTGAGCGTTCTGTGGGATCCGCGCACGGTCCCTGACCAGCCTTGGGCCAGCCAGACCCTGGTGCCGGTGGTGCTGCCCGGGTTCATCCTGTGCGGGGTCTGGGTCGCAGCGTGGCTGGATGGCCGGGCCCGGGAACGCGGCGCCGGGCGATTGGCTGTAGCCCTCGCGGCAGCGTGTTTCGTCCTGGCCATGGCGGTCCCAACCGCCGTGACCACGCTGGGCATCAGCCTCAGCCGGACCGTAGCCGGTCATTCCGGGCCGGCGGCGACCGGTCTGGGCGTGAAACGGACCGGCGCGGGTCAGGCGGCCGCCGTCCAGGGGCTGTGCGGCGCGATGAGCGCCCGGATGTCGGTGGTGATCGTCGACCGGGTGGCCGCGAGCGAGTTCGGCCAGGCGATCCGGGGCATGTGCGGCGTCCCCGCCGGGGTGATGGCCGGGGCCCCGATCGCCCAGGTCCAGTCGGTGATCCGGGGTATCACCGCTGCGGGCCGTGAGCCGGTCCTGCTGGCCAGCCGGCCCGCGGAACTCACCGCGTACGGGGCGACCCCGCGAAGCCTCGTGAACCTGATGACCACGCAGGACGCGCACGACCTGACCCAGCCGCCCGCGGGCACCTGGCAGATCAGCTACCAGCTGTGGATGTCGGCGCAGAACACCTCGGTACCAGGCGCGTAGCCCGTTTCTGGCCCGGCCCTGGCGTGGAGCACGGGGCCCCATCCTGATCCGCGGCATACTGGCCTCACCTCCTCACCGAACAGACGTTCGAACAGATTGCGACTTCACATCAGCATCGCACATGTGTTCTAATAGCCGCCAGGCCTCAGCCCCACCGGGCTGGAGCTGCCACGGGGGCAGCTGAGAGCCCGCCGCCATCCCCGGCCACCGCCAACGGCCGGGGACGCGTCGTCGCTCTCAGCTACCCGACGATCACTGACCTGATGGGGCGGATCCCGGGCCGGTCACCAGCACCCGGGAGCTGGCCCGGGATGGCCGCACGCTAGAGGTGAGACAGTGACCACACAATTCGAAGACATAATCCGCCAGAACAGCCAGCGGCTCGCCGACCTGAAGAAAACCACCGAGGAACTCCAGCGGGAGCTCTCGGAAGCCCGTGTGTCACTAGAACGCGAACTCGCCAGCTCCACTCACGGTCACGAGGAATTTCCGGGGCAGCTTCCCGGCATGTACCTCGGGACGCCTCACGAGGCGTTTCACGGGCCCGCGGCCTCGCCACCCCACCGCCACTATGCGTCCATAATGTCCGAGGGCGTCCCCGGGCATTATGCGCCGGATAGTGCCCCTTATTACGCGGCGGATGAACCGCCTTTCGTGGGGGAGGGTCCGCGATATGGGGCCCGGGACCGGGCTGATGAGGTCAATGCACCGGACGATGAGGTTCATGCGTCCGACCCGACGCTGGGAATCGTCAGTCATGGGCGGCAGAGCGCCTACCGCCGCAGGATTTCCCGGCGCAGCACTATCGCGATAGCGGGCGCCGCGGTCGCCCTGGTCACGGTCCTCGCCGTCATCGTCTCGAGCGGCGGGGCGTCGTGGCCGGCCAGTGTGGCGGCGGTGCAGGCGGACATCACCAAGGCCTGCCAGAACCCCGACGTGGTCTCCGATCCCGGGCAGGTGAATTTTGCCTGTGCGAAGGCCACACGTCAGATCCTGTGGGTCTTCGCGCTGCTGACCAGCAACGACAACCCACAGTTCGCGGATACGAAGACCGGCCGGCAGGGCCTCGAGCCGATCACGCCGACCCAGGGCGGTGCGGTCGCCGCGTCGCTGAACCTGCATCATCCGTACGATCCCGCCAACCCCATCGACAGCATCGCCGTGGCCGCCCGCGCCATCAACGACATCATCGGCGGCGCCACGGTGACGGCGACCAACGGGAATCCCGTGGTGCAGCCAGGACTAGAGAGCCATTCCGGGAATTGCTTGCGCTACACCGGCACCGGCCTGGTCAGGTCGCGCCAGGGATTTCCCGATCTCTGCGCCCGCCAGGTGACCACGACACAGGGTCAGGCCGCCCTCGTGGCCGACGTTTACCGGAAGTGGATCGTGGGAGCCTCGGCGGGTGCCGCTCACGACGCCGCGGTGCTGTTCACGAATGCGGATAACCCTGGTGATCCTCAAGTCCAGGCCATTCTCCGGCAGCTGGGAAACGAGACCCTGGCCGCCTGACATGACCACTCCTCGCGTCGCACCACCCGGATTGGCCATCACGTCATTAGTGCTGGCCCCGGAAACTTCACCCGCGGTATCCGCGGAGCCGAACTATACGCAGGGAAGAGGTGAAATCGTTGCCTTCGGCGGGCCGGCCACGGTGGCAGCAGATGGCGGCGCTGGTGAGTCTCAGCGCGGGCGGGGCCATCACCGGGTTCTCCTTTGTCCCGAAGGCGGCCGCCGATATCAGCTCGCCGACCAGCATGCCGCTGAACCTGGTCGCGCTGCGGCAGTCCGTCCAGGCGCCCCAGGCGGACCGGTCAGCACCGGGGCACGACGCGATGCTCCGCGCGGCCATCGTCCACGTCGCCGACTACTACCTCCGGATGGCCCGGAACAAGACACCCGCCGAGATGGAAGCGATCATCTGGCAGCACGACAGCATCGACGGCGCTGACCACGGGCAGTCGTGCGCGGCGTTCGCCAGCCTCACCCTGGAGCTGGGGGCCCAGGTCGTGGGCGGGCAGAGCTGGGTCTCTGGCGGGGGTTCCTATCCGTGGCCCCTGCACACGTGGGCGGATGTGCGGGTCGAGCCGAATCCGGCCTCGCTCGGGATCACCTCGATCCAGCAGGACGCCCAGGCCCATCAGCGCTGGCACCCGCTGGGCGACGGTTACCAGCCCCTGCCGGGCGACTGGGTGCTGTTCCAGGGCCACGTCGAGGTGGTCACCAAGGACGCCGGCGCTGTGCTGCACACGGTGGGCGGGGACTCGCTGCCCAACTTCTCGGTCAACGCGCACGAGATCGCGGGGCCGCTGTCCGCCGCGGGCGTGGTCGGGTTCGTCAACAACGGCGCGCTGCCGGAGGCGGCCCAGAGTCCCGGGGGGCAGCCGGCCGCGCCGTCCCCGGGCCAGGGCGCCGGCGGGGGGCGC
>JAOPYP010000690.1 GCA_025964635.1 Actinomycetes bacterium
GATCCAGCCCCGCGCGGCGGGCCAGGCCGTAAGCGCCACGGCGGCCACGGTCGCCGCGGCGACCGCGAGCGCGATCAGGCTGACCTGCCGGACCGGGAATCCGGGGGCCGCGAGCGCGGCCGGGGCCACGACCCGGCTGACGGCGACGCCGTACCCGGCCCCGGTGAGCACGCCGAGGGCCAGCGGAAGCGCCTGCGGCCGGCGGGCCGCGACCAGGAGCCCCGTGAAGGGGATGACGGGGATCAGGGCCGGCAGCACACTCAGCGAGGCCAGCGAGGCCAGCCCCAGGGCCAGCCCGCCCAGTCCGGCGGCGGCCGTCCCCGGCGAGAGCCATCCCGGCCAGCGCCACGGCCCGGGGTAGCGGGCGGCCCAGGCCCGGCCGGGACCCGCCGTCAGCGAGTCGGCCACCAGGCACAGCCCGCCGAGCAGGAGCAACTGGGCGAGAGGCTCGGTGAACGCCGACCGGCTCGTGTACTGCTCGGGCAGGGTCACGGCGAGGACCAGCGCCGCAGGTGGGGCCCACTGCGGGCCCGCGAGCCGCCCGGCCAGCCCGCCGAACGTGAGCACCGCCAGCGCGCCGAGCACCGGGCTGGCCAGTGCGGCTGTGCTCATGCCGTGGATCCACCACCCGGCGGCCTCCGCGATGGCCAGCCCCGGCGCGAACTGCGGGGCCAGACCACCGTGCGCGGCGGCGAGCCCGGTGCTGGCGAAGGCCAGGCCCGGGTGCGCGCCGCCGAAGGCCTGCAGCGACGCGGGGATGGGCAGCGAGCCGTGCCCCGCGATCCAGTAGCCGACCTGGAAGACCGCCGCCGGCTGGCGCAAGACGATGATCTGCGGCGAGTTGAGCCGGATCTGCCAGGCCGCGAACCCGGCGGCCACGGCTATCGTGCCCGCCAGGCCCCACCAGCCGGTCCAGGCCGGGGCGGCCCGGCCTGGCTGGCCTCCGCCGGGCGCCGGGATCAGCCGTTGACCGGGCACCCGGCGCAGCGCGGCGGCGATCAGGATCACGGCCAGCGGCGCGGAGATCAGCAGCAGCGGTGCGGGCCGCAGCCGGCCGGCCATCAGCAGCGCCGCGCCGGGAATGAGCCAGGCCAGCGCCAGCAGCACGGGCAGCAGCGTGAACTGGGCGAAACACCAGCCGGCCCAGGGCACCCCGCGGCCCAGCCTCACCGTGGTGGCAGGCTCGCGGCTCTCAGCTACTGGGCCGGCCTGACGGGCTCCCGGGCGCACGCGTTCCACTCTAGGCCGGGGCACCGACATTACAGCGGAAGGCGCGGTGACCGATTCATCCCATTGACGCCACATGCGGTAGCTGTTCGGTGAACAATGGTCTCCACACCCCCCGCACACCCGCACCGCCCGCACACCCGCGCAAGCCACGGCCCACGCCACGAGGAGCGATGACCCGCTACGACGACATGGACGAGTCCGGGGGCGGCATCTCAGTGTCCGGGCGCGCACCCGGACCGCCGCGGCCGGCATCATCGGACTCCCACGGGGACACGGACTGGGAGCTGGCCCTCTACGGGCCCGGCCCGGGGGACCCCGCGCCACGGACGGACCGTTATGGCGGCTCCGGGGATGGCTCCGGCCCCGGAGAGCCGGCCGCACTGGCGCCGCGGCGTCCCCGCTGGCGCCCGCTGGTCGCGGCAGCGGCCATCATCGCCACGTTCGCGATCGTGGCGACGTCACTGGTGGCCTACGCCAAGTACCGCGGCCTGGTCGGCAGCATTCACCGCGAGAACGTCACCGCGGCGATGCTGGGCAAGCGGCCGCCGTACACGGCCGGCCTGAACATCCTGGTCATCGGCTCGGACTCACGCCAGGGCCTGGGCCGCAAGTTCGGGGCGGGCGTCGTCGGAGCACGCTCCGACACCTCGATGGTGCTCCACATCGCCCCGGGGCACACCCGGGCCGACATCATCAGCTTCCCGCGCGACTCGATGGTGCCGGTTCTGGCCTGCGCCAACGACAAGCTGGGCCACCCCGGCCAGAGTGCCCAGCCAGGGGTGCTCGAACGGCTGAACGCCACCTTCTCCGCGGGGGGCGCACCGTGCCTGTGGAAGACCCTGGAGCAGGAAACCGGCATCCGCATCCAGCACTTCGTGGAAGTGAACTTCGCCGGCTTCCAGTCGATCGTCAACGACGTCGGTGGTGTCCCGGTCTGCCTGCCGTTCGCGATCAACAACCCCCAGTCGAGGCTGCGGCTGGGGGCCGGCAAGCACGTGGTCAACGGGGCGCAGGCGCTCGCCTTCGTCCGGCTGCGGGAGAACGTCGGCGAGGGGTCGGACACCCAGCGCATCCAGCGTCAGCAGTACTTCCTGGCCGCGGTCATGCAGAAGCTCAAGTCGACCAGCCTGCTCACCCAGCCCGGACGGATCTTCAACGTCGTCCGCGATGTGGCCAAGTCACTGACCACCGACAGCGGCCTGGATCTGTCCACGATGCTGCGCATCGCGAACAGCATGAAGAGCCTGAGCTCTAGTTCGGTGCAGCTGGTCACCGTCCCCGTGGTGCCGTACGTGGGGGATCCTGCCGCCGAGCTCTCGTGGCAGCAGCCGCAGGCCGCCCGGATGTTCCGGGCCGTCCAGGCCGACCACAACCTGCCCGCCGCAGCGAAGGCGAAGGGCAAGGGCAAGTCCAAGGCCAAAACCGCCACGGTGGCGCCCACGGTCAGCCCGGCCCACGTGCACGTGCAGGTGCTGAACGGGTCCGGGGTGGCCGGCGTGGCGGGCACGACCGCCACCGCCCTGACCGCCAAGGGCTTCGCCGTGACCGGTACTGGCCCGGCGGCCAACTACGGCTTCACCAGCAGCGTGATCCAGTACTCCTCAGCCGCCCAGCTGCCGGAGGTCAACACGCTCAAGGCCCTGCTCGGGTCGGTCGTCGTGCAGCAGGACACCGCGCTGGGAACCGGGTCCCTGAACCTGATCCTGGGATCGAGCTTCAACGGGCTGGGCACGGCCAAGAGCACGGG
>JAOPYP010000691.1 GCA_025964635.1 Actinomycetes bacterium
TCATCCCGGCCGTGCTCTACGTGCTCTTCGCGTTCGCGGTACCGATCGTCTACAACCTGATCCTGAGCTTCGAGCAGACGTCCCCGGCCACCATCTCGAGCTTGTTCGCCCCGTTCGCCGGCCTGTCGAACTACAAGGCCACGCTGGTCCAGCCGGTCACGCAGAGCGCCATCGCCCGCACCTTCATCTTCACGGCCGGCTCGCTGATCTTCCAGTTCATCATCGGGTTCAGCCTGGCCCTGCTGTTCAACCTGCGGTTCCCGCTCCGCCGGCTGGCCCGCTCCCTGATCATCATTCCCTGGCTGCTGCCGCTGCTGATCACCGGCTTCATCTTCCGGTTCCTGTTCCAGTCCGAAGCCGGGGCCATCAACCAGATCCTCGGTGACCTGCACCTCATCAGCCACCCGATCGGCTTCCTGACCTCACCGGGATGGGCGTTCGTCGCCGTCCTGATCGCCAATGTATGGATCGGCATCCCGTTCTTCACCGTGCTCCTCTACAGCGCGCTGCAGGACGTCCCGGTGGAACTGAAGGAAGCAGCGATGATCGACGGGGCCAGCGGGTGGCAGCGCCTCATCCGGGTCACGCTGCCGGTCATCCGGCCCGTGATCGAGGTCGTTTTCGTCCTCGGCTTCGTCTTCACCGTGAAGGTGTTCGACGTGGTCATCGGGCTGACCCAGGGCGGACCGGCGAACTCGACGCAGATCCTCGCCCCGTGGGCGTACCAGTTGTCATTCCAGCAGTTCGAGTACGGCCAGGGGGCTGCGCTCAACACGATTCTGCTCGTCATAGCCCTGGTGGCCGCGCCGGTCTACATCTGGCTCAACCGCGAATCACTCCGGAGGACGTGACATGTCCCGGCAGCGCAGGTTTACCGCCCTCCTGGCCGCACTCGGCGCCTTCATCGCCCTCGTGATTTTGCTCTTCCCGCTGTACGCGGTGATCGTCGCCTCGTTCGAGAACAACTCACAGCTTCTCGGCACGCACTATAACTTCCTGCCGCCCACCCCCAGCTTCGCCAATTACAGCGCCGTCATCTCGGCCCAGGGCGGCCACATCGCCAGCACCCTGGTCATCGGCCTCGGAACGGCCATCCTGACCCTGGTCATCGCCGTGCCCGCCGCGCACGCCCTGGCCCGCTACCGGTTCCGGGTCACCGCGATACTGGTCGGCGGGCTGCTGATCGCGCAGATCCTGCCGTCAATTGTGATCGCTAACTCTCTCTTCCTCCTCTACCACAAGCTGCATCTGCTGAACTCGTATCCGGGCCTGATCCTGGCCGATGCGAGTTACGCCATCCCGTTCAGCATCCTGGTGCTGCGGGCCTTCATGCTCGGCCTGCCGAATGACGTCCTGCAGGCCGCGAGGGTGGACGGTGCGTCGGAGTGGAAAACATTCCTCCGCGTCGTTCTCCCGATGAGCCGTTCCGCCGTCATCACGGTGGCGGTATTCGCCTTCCTGAACGGCTGGGGCGACTTCATCTTCGCGCTCACCCTGCTGTCAGGAAGCACGTTCGAGCCGCTCACACTCAGTATCTATTCCTACATCGGGGAGTTCTCCTCGAACCTCGGCGAGGCCATGGCGCTGTGCGTCTTCGGGCTCTTGCCCGCAGCGATGCTGCTCATTGCCGCGCAGCGCTACATAGCCGCTGGCCTCACCGTGGGATCGGTCAAGGGATAGCGCCCGCCCATTTCCGCCGGCCTCCCTGGTCGGCGGCCTGCCTGGAGAATCGCCGGCTCCGCCGGCCACGAAAAGCGGCTGGACCCCTCGCCGGTCCGGCCCGGGATCAGGAGGGAACATGCATATTAAAAAGGACCCGCCGGCGCGGGGCAGATCTTGGCCGGGTGCCAGACGCGGCTGGGGGGCCGTAGCGATCGGCGTGGTCGTGGCAGCGCTGGCCGCCGCAGGCTGCAGCTCGGGCTCGTCCTCGGGAAGCAGCGGCGGGAAGACCACGATCACCGAACTCGACTACTTCACCTCCAGCGGCGGCAACGCGGCGGTGAACTGGTACAACAAGAAATTCGAGGCGGCGCACCCCAACATCACGGTCAAGCGTCAGGTCGTGCCCTACGCCAACCTGATCACCAAGGTGCTGCAGGAGGCCAGCGCCGGCGACCTGCCGAACATCGTCATGCTCGACAACCCCAACGTGCCCGAGGTGGCGGCTACCGGCCAGCTCAAGCCACTGGACGGCCTGCCCGGGTTCACCACCAGCGGCTACATCCCCGGGGCGATCAGCGAGTGCACGTACCAGGGCAAGCACTACTGCTACCCGATCGGCACGAACACGATCGGCATCTTCTACAACAAGGCCATGTTCGCGGCCAAGCACCTGTCCCCGCCGACCACGTGGGCCCAGCTGCAGTCCGACGCGAAGACGCTCACCTCCGGCCACACCTACGGCGTCGCCTTCGATGCGACCTCCGACGAGCAGTCCACCTGGCAGCTCGAGCCGTACTTCTGGAGCCAGGGCGGCAACCTCAGCAAGGTGAGCACCCCCGCGTTCTCCAATTCGCTCCAGCTCTGGGTCAACATGGTCAAGGACGGGTCCGCCTCCAAGTCCGTCCTCCAGTGGGGCCAGGACCCGGATCTCACCCAGCAGTTCCTGCACAAGACGGCCGCGATGATCGAGGACGGCCCGTGGATCTTCCCCGAGCTGAACGCGGCGGGCTGGAAGTACAACAAGCAGTACGGCATCGTCAAGATCCCGACCCAGACGGCCGGCGGAACGGTGGTCGCGCCGCTCGGCGGGGAGACCTGGAACATCGGTAACTCCGGCTCGGCCCAGCAGCAGAGCGCGGCCTGGGACTGGATCAAGGGCGCCCAGACGCCGTCGGTAATGACGCACATCACCTCGCTGATGTACTACCTGCCGACCAAGCCCTCGGTGATCTCCCAGTACCTCAAGGGCGGCCCGGAGTACACCGTGTTCGCCAAGGAGACCCAGACGGCCCGGTCACGGACGACGCAGTACGGCGCCAACTACCCGAAGGTGTCGCAGGCGCTCTGGACCGCGATCCAGTCCGCGATCACCGGCACGTCCTCGGTCAGTTCCGCGCTGACCCAGGCGCAATCGACGATCTCATCGGTACCGCAGGTCAAGGGAGGCTGACCCCCCGCACGCCGCACGGCTGCGCGGCCTGGCCGGGACGTCCGCCAGGCCGCGCAG
>JAOPYP010000697.1 GCA_025964635.1 Actinomycetes bacterium
AGCCGCCCATGGACAGCCCCATCACGAAGATCTCGCTGCACTGCCCGCGCAGTTCCTCGTAACCCCGGTCCGCCTCCGCGTACCAGTCTTCCCACCGGGTGCGGGACATTTCCTGCCAGGTGGTGCCGTGGCCGGGCAGCCGGGGCACGGACACCGTCAGTCCCGCCTCGGCCAGGTACTCCGCCCACGGCCGCAGCGACCCCGGGGAACCGGTGAACCCGTGGCAGAGCAGAACGCCGGTGCCGCTGGTGCCCGCGCGGAAGTACGATTCCGCGCCTGGGATGACTGGCATGAGTTCATCGTCCTCTACGCCGGGGTCTGGACTGCGCACCCGGCACCCCTGAGCACCTACCGCCCCCGGGAGCCTGGTGCGCATCTCACGCTCTGGCATCGTCGCACGGCCCGCGCCTCGCCGCACGTCTCCCGGCCGCCTAATCGGTGCTGGCGACCGGACGCTCCCCGGCGTATCTCATGCGACGATGGTGACGTGTTCTACTGGGTGGTCAAGGCGATCCTGGGGCCCTTCCTGGCGCTCATCTTCCGGCCCTGGGCGGAGGGTATCGAGAACGTGCCCCGGGAAGGGCCGGCCATCATCGCCAGCAACCACCTCTCGTTCGCTGATCACTTCTTCGGCCCGCTGCCGCTGCCGCGCAAGGTGACCTTCCTGGCCAAGGCCGAGTACTTCACCGGCCGCGGGCTGAAGGGCCTGCTCAAGAAGGCTTTCTTCAGCGGGGTCGGGGGGATCCCGCTGGACCGGGCCGGGGGACAGGCCAGTGAGCGGGCCATCAACACCGGCCTGCGCGTGCTGGCCCAGGGCAAGCTGCTCGGCATCTACCCCGAGGGCACCCGGACCCCGGACGGGCGGCTCTACAAGGGCAAGACCGGGGTGGCCCGGCTGGCCCTCGAGTCGGGAGCGCCGGTAATCCCCTGCGCCATGCTCGGCACATTCGACCTGATGCCGTCCGGGAAGTTCATCCCGCGGCTGCGGTACCGGCCTGGCGTCCGCTTCGGCAAGCCGCTGGACTTTTCCCGCTACGCCGGGCTCGAATCAGACCGGCTCGTGCTGCGCGCGGTGACCGACGAGATCATGTACGCCATCATGGCCCTGGCCAGCCAGGAGTACGTGGACGAGGACGCGCAGCGGGCCAAGGAGCGGCTGAAGGCGGAGCACAAGGCCGCGCGGCTGGTCCGCGCGTCCACGGACAGCCGGCCCGGCTTGTAGCCCGGCCGGACTACGCGTCCACCGAGGGCCGGTCCGGGACGTCACCCGGCTGGCCGTGCCGCCCGGGCACGCCAGGGCGCCCCCACCGGGCCCGGATCCGGCGCCGCACCGCTTGCCCGGCCCGCTGCACCAGGAGCGCCAGCGCCAGCAGCAGCGCCGCGGCGATCCCGTCCAGCCAGAAGTGGTTGGCGGTGACGACGACCGCGAGCAGGGTGAGCAGGGGATAGCCCAGCGCGAGCCAGCGCCAGCGGCTCCTGGACACCTGCACGACGATCACCGCCACCAGCAGCGCCCACCCCACGTGCACCGAGGGCATGGCCGAGAGCTGGTCGGCGTTGAAGCCCGCCACCGCGCCGTAGACCGACTGGCCGTACTGGGCCGCGGTATCCACCATGCCGTCGCCCTGGAGCATCCGCGGCGGCGCGACCGGCAGGAACTGGATCAGCAGCGCGCCCGCGGTGAACAGCACCAGCGCAGTCCGGACCTGCGGGTACTGCCGGCGGTGCCAGACGTACACCCAGACCAGGCAGCTGATCAGCACCACGAAGTGCAGCGAGGCGTAATACAGGTTGAGCGCCTGGACGAGCAGCGGATGGCCGAGGAACGCGCGCTGGATCTCGGTCTCGCTGGGCAGGTGCACGACCCGTTCGGCGTGCCAGATCCACTGCGCGCGGGCCAGCGCCCCGTCCGGGCCGACCAGGCTGAAGCTCCCGGCCAGCTGCCACAGGGCGAACAGGGCCAGCAGGACGGCGGCTTCCTGCGCGATCCCGGCGGCCAGGGCCAGCCGGCGCGTCCCATGCCGGGGACGCGCCGGTGGCGTCCCCGGCTGGGCGGGGGTGGCCTGGGTGGCGGACGGCTGCGGCGTGGCCGGGCGGGCGGCCCGGCGGGCGGCCACCGAGGCGCCGGCCAGGCACGCCGCAGTGATCGCCGCCGCCCGCCAGGACAGCTCCAGGTCGATCATGTGGCGCGCCTCCATCCCCGTGGCGGCCAGGCCCGCCAGGCTGACCCCTGCGTCTGATCAACCAAGCGCCCCGGCGTCCAGCAAACGCTAAGGTTACGGCCCTTGATTAAAGGAGCGATCAATGACTGAAATACCGATGGGGGGTCCGGGGATTCCCCCCGCGCCGGGCACGCCGGGCGTTCAGCCCGCCCCAGACGAGATCCTGGTGGCCTTCGCCGAGCCGGCTGACCAGAACCGGCTCACCGTCCTGGTGCGGATCATCCTGGCCATCCCGCAGCTGGTCGTGCTCTGGGTGCTCAGCATCGCCGCCGAAGTGGTCGCGCTGATCTGCTGGTTCGCCGCGCTGTTCACCGGCCGGCTGCCCGCCGGGCTGGCCGAGTTCCAGGTGGGCTACCTGCGCTGGGCGACCCGGGTGTACGCGTACCTGTTCCTGCTGACCGATGTGTACCCGCCGTTCGAGTTGGCGGACGCGGACTACCCGGTCCGGCTGCGGGCCGAGCCCGGCCTGCTGAACCGGCTCGCCGTGCTGTTCCGGATCATCCTGGTCATCCCGGCCTGGATCGTCAGCGCGGTGCTCACCTACGGCCTGAGCTTCCTGGTCATGTTCGTGACCTGGCTGATCGTCCTCATTGCGGGCCGGATGCCGCGGCCGCTGCACGAGGCGCTGGCGGCCGCCGTGCGCTACCAGGCCAGGGTGACCGGCTACTTCCTGATGCTCACCGCGCGGTACCCGGGTGGCCTGTTCGGCGACCCGGCCACGTCCGCCTTGGGGGTGGACCCCGCGGGCGGCGGGTTCCCGCCGGGACCCGCCGGCCAGGCGGCGCCGAGGGCGCCGGCGGGTGCGGGCTGGGGTCAGCCCGGCCCGGATCAGCCTGCGTTCGGCCAGTTTGAGTACGGCCAGCCCGGAACCGGCGAGCCTGGAGTCAGCCAGCCCGGAGCCGGCGAGCCTGCAGTCGGCCAGCCGGGGTACGGCGCGGCCGGAGCCGGGTACGGCGGGTCGGCCGGGTACGGCCAGCCCGGGACGGGATACGGCCAGCCCGCGCCGGTCCCGGCCGGCTATCCGGCCGCCGCCGGGTACGGCCAGCCGGCCACCCCGGTCCGCTGGCTCGGCGGCGACCAGCCCTGGCGGCTGGTCCTGTCCCGCACGGCCAAGCGGCTGGTCGCCCTGTTCCTCGTGCTGGGCGTGCTCCTCATCGTGGGCTACGTGGCGGTGATCACCGTCGCCACGGCCGGCAGCAACGGCGTGACCCGGGCCGAAGCGACGATCTCGGTCGAAGGTGCGTTCGCCACCCTGAGCGGCACGCTCTCCGGCTTCGATTCCAAGGTCGCCGCCTGCCAGGGCAAGCTCAGCTGCGTCAACAAGGTGGACAAGCAGATGTCGGTGGCGTTCGGGACGTTCGGGCAGAACATCAACGGCATCTCCATGCCCAGCGCCGCCTCCTCAGCCGCCGCGGGCCGGGTCCGGTCGGACGCGAACCAGGCCAGCGCCGGCTTCCTGCGCCTCTCGGAGGTCACCTCCGCGGCCCAGTACCAGCAGGTGGTCGTCAGCACCGGCCTGGAAAGCCTGCTCAGGCGCTTCGACACCGACTACCGGACCCTGGGCACCACCCTCGGTGTGCACTAACCCTTTCCGTGGCCGCGCGGCCCGGCCCCACGGGTATGGCCGGTCCATCCAGGCACCCGGGGTTTCTCACCCCCGGGTGCCTGGAACTTCCATCTGCCGGCCGTCCCGGGGAGGCCCGGGTCAGGGAGCGGACCAGCCTTTGGTGCGGGACACCGCGCGGCGCCAGCGGGCGTAGGCCGCGTCGTCCCGGGGGCCGGGGTCGAACCGGCGGTCCAGCCGCCAGGTCGCGGCCAGCTCGCCGGTCGAGGACCAGGTCCCGGTGGCCAGCCCGGCCAGGAACG
>JAOPYP010000737.1 GCA_025964635.1 Actinomycetes bacterium
GGAAGGGCGCTGGCCAGGCGCCGCACCCGGGCCAGCACCGCCTCCCGCTGCTCATCCGGCATGGTGATCACATAACTGCGCGAGGCCGCAAGGTCGATCAGCTCGTCCCGGCTCAGCCGGTGCTTCCACTCCACGTCATGGCGTTCGACGGGCCCGAACGGGGGCCGGAGGTCCGCGCGGTTCTCGCGGCGGCCGTCGCGAGGGTCGTGCAGGATGCGGCCGAGCTCCGCCACCCAGTCCTCCCGCTCGTCGCGCATGTTCCAGACCAGGCCCAGCCGGCCGCCCGGGACGAGCACGCGGGCCACCTCCGGGACCGCACGGCTGGGGTCCACCCAGTGCCACGCCTGGGCGACGAGCACGGCGTCGACGCAGCCGTCCGGCAGCGGGATCTCCTCCGCCGACCCAGCGTGCACGGCGACACCCGGCACCGCCCCGGCCAGCTGCTCCCGCATGCCCGCGGAGGGCTCCACCGCGATGACGTCCAGGCCGCGCTCGGTCAGCTGGCGGGTGAGCTTCCCGGTACCCGCGCCCAGGTCGAGCACCCGCGGTGCCCCCTCCGGCAGCAGCCAGTCGATCGCTTCGGGCGGGTAAGGCGGCCGGCCGCGCTCATAGGCGGCTGCGGCGGCGCCGAAAGACGAGGCCTGCCGCCGGTGCTGTGCTGCGCTGAGGTCGTCATCGGGCATCCCGGAATCATCCCAGGCTCGCCAGGGGCCGCCCGGGACAGGGCCGCCCGGGACAGGGCCGCCCGGGACAGGCACCGCCCGGACAGGGGTCACCCGGCCGGACGTCTGACGCCGCCCGTCTCCGCCCCGTGCGGGCCTTCAGCAGCGGGCGGGGCCGCCGGGCGTGCGCCCGGTGACGGGCTGCGGGCGGAGTGTCAGTACCCCCGCCTAGCGTGAGTCTCGATGCGCCCCCCAGCGGGGCCGCGACCACCGGCCCGGGCCCCGGGCCTGGCCGGCGGGAGCCAACGAGAGGAGGAAAGATGCTGATCGAATGTGACCGCTGTGAGATGCGCGACATAGCCTGCCCGGACTGCGTGGTGACCGTCCTGCTCGCCGACGGGGAGCCGGTGGCCGACCTCGACCCGGCCGAGCGGCGGGCGCTCCGGGTCCTCGCCGACGCCCGGCTGGTGTCACCGCTGCTGCTGCGCCCGTCGGCCAAGGCGTCCTGACCCCGGGGCAGCCGGGCACCGTGACGCGGCAGCGCCGCATCCCAGACCGGGGCAGCCCGCATCCCAGACCGGGGCACGCCCGCACCGAACCGAGACACGCCCGCATCCTGACCGAGATACTTCGGCGCCCGGCCGCGGCTCCAGCCGGCCAGAAACCCCGTCCCAGCGGGCAATCTACGGGAACAGAAGCGCCTGGCCATGAGCAAGCAGGTCACGGGAGTTCGCGAAGCGGTTGAATTCACCGTGCGGCCTTCACTAGTGTCAGCCCCGGTCGGATCGCTCCCCAGCCACCACTATGGTGACGGCGACCGGCCACCGCCGAGTCTTCGCGCTGGAGCAGGACGGCCAGCCGGAGAGCCGGGGAC
This sequence comes from Actinomycetes bacterium, assembly GCA_025964635.1. Lineage (GTDB taxonomy): Bacteria > Actinomycetota > Actinomycetes > Streptosporangiales > Streptosporangiaceae > RYN-230. The sequence continues at coordinate 1,537 of JAOPYP010000737.1, forward strand.
CCACCGGAGGACTGTCCCGGGACCAACCCGGAACTGACGTCCTTCAGGGGTGAATCGGCCAGGTCTCGCCATGGTTCGCCGCATCGCGGTCACCGCGATGCGGTCGGCCGTACCGTGATCCGGCCGTAGGGCATCTTCCACAGCCCGAACCCGTCAGCTCACCCGGTAGGCGGAGTGGAAGAAGGAGCGTGATCACGTACGTGAGTACGCGTCCAGCTGCCGAGCCTGAACGCTCGCGCACGTGGGTCCGGGGCACGTCGGCGTGGCGTCGCGGGATGGCCATCGGGGCCAGCGTGGTCGCGGCCGGGGCCCTGGCCACATTCGCCAGTTCCGCCGGAGCCGCGCCCAAGCCGACCGTCGGCCAGGTCCAGAAGTCGGTGAACCGGCTCACTTCTGCGATGGACCAGGCGGTCCAGCAGTACGACCAGTCCGCGCAGCAGCTGAGCAGCGCTAAGCAGCGCCTCGCCCTGGTCAACCGCGAGGTCAAGACGGACCAGGCCAAGTTCGAGTCGATGCGCAGCCAGATCGCGGCGATCGCCTCGACTGCTTACGAGAACGGCAACATGACCTCCATGGGGGCGCTGCTGACCTCGGACAACCCCCAGGCTGTGCTCAGCCAGGCCTCGGTGCTGCTCCAGCTGTCCAGCTCCCGGGCCGCTCAGGTCAACCAGTTCGTCCAGGCCGCCCGCCAGCTCCAGGGTGCCCAGCTCACCGCGAAGCGGACCGAGCAGGGCGTGGCGGCCTTGAACGCCCAGCGCCTGGACCGCAGGAAGTCGATCGGCAAGTCGCTGTCGAAAAAGAAGGCCCTGCTGGCCACCCTTACCGCGCAACAGCAGCAGACCGTGGTCGCGGCTACGACGCCCGGGGCCGGCGGCACCACGAAGGCAGTCAACACGGTCCCGACCAGCGGCGCGGCCGGCGCGGCCGTGGCCTACGCCTACTCCAAGCTGGGCGACGCGTACGTGTACGGGGCGACCGGGCCCAGCACCTTCGACTGCTCGGGACTCGTCCAGGCCGCGTGGGCGGCCGCGGGGGTGTCCATCCCGCGGACCACCTACGAGCAGGTGGCCGCGCTGCCCGCGGTCTCCACGAGCAACCTGCAGCCGGGCGACCTGCTGTTCTTCAGCGGTGACGGCCACGTCGGAATCTACGTGGGCAACAACGCCCTGATCGACGCGCCGACGACGGGCTCGGTCGTCGAGAAGGTGCCGCTGTCCGGCTGGTACGCGGCCAATCTGGACAGCGCCGCGAGGCCCTGAGGCCCAGCGGCGGCTGACGCGGCGTAGCGGCGCTCCCGGGAACGGTCCGGGGGCGCCGCTATGATCCTCTCCAGATGGCAAAGATCCTGATCGTCACCAACGACTTCCCGCCGCGGGCCGGCGGGATCCAGTCGTTCGTGCACGCCCTGGCCCGGCGGCTGCCGCCCGGCCAGGTCGTCGTCTATGCCCCCGCCTGGGAGGGCGCCGCCGACTTCGACCAGCGGCAGCCGTTCCCGGTGCTGCGTCACCCCACCTCGCTGATGCTGCCCGTGCCGTCGGTACGCCGCCGCGCGGTCCAGGCCCTCACCGAGCACGGCTGCGACACGGTGCTGTTCGGCGCGGCCGCGCCGCTGGGGCTGCTGGCACCCGCGCTCCGCGCGGCCGGGGCCCGGCGGATCGTCGCGCTGACCCACGGCCACGAGGCGGGCTGGGCGGCGCTGCCTTTCGCCCGGAGCCTGCTGCGCCGGATCGGGGACTCGGTCGACGTCGTGACCTACCTCGGCGAGTACGTCCGGGTGCGGCTGGCCCGGGCCCTGTCGCCCGCGGCGGCGGCGCGGATGGCCCGGCTGGCCCCGGGCGTGGACACCGCGGCGTTCCACCCGGGCGCGGGCGGCGCCGCGATCCGGGACCGGAACGGCCTGGCCGGGCGGCCCGTGGTGGTCTGCGTGTCCCGGCTGGTCAAGCGCAAGGGCCAGGACACCCTTATCCGGGCCTGGCCGCTGGTCCGGGCGGCCGGTGACCCGGTCCTCCTGCTGGTCGGCAGCGGCCCGGCTGAAGGGCGGCTGCGCCAGCTGGCCCGCGAGCTCGGAGTCGCGGATTCGGTCGTGTTCACCGGCCAGGTGCCGGACGGGGAACTGCCCGCCTACTACGACGCGGGCGACGTGTTCGCGATGCCCTGCCGGACCCGCCGCCGCGGCCTGGACGTCGAGGGCCTGGGCATCGTCTACCTGGAGGCCTCCGCGACCGGGCTGCCCGTCATCGCGGGCGATTCCGGTGGCGCGCCGGACGCGGTCCTCAGCGGCGAGACCGGCTACGTGGTCCCGGGCCGCGACGTGACGGCCCTCGCCGCCCGGCTCACCGAGCTGCTCGCCGACCCCGCGGGGGCCCGGGCCATGGGCGAGAAGGGCCTGGCCTGGGTGGACCGGGAATGGCGCTGGGATCTGGTGGCGCGGCGGCTGGAGCAGATCCTGGCGGGCTGACCCGCCGCGCCGTCCCGCCTGGTCGCCAGCCGGTGCCCGTCAGCCGTAGAGGGCGTCGATGTCCGCGGCGAAGTCCTTGCTCACCACGCCCCGGCGGACCTTGAGGGACGGCGTGAGATAGCCGTCCTGCTCCGTGAAATCGACCGGGAGCACCCGGAACCGGCGGATGGACTCGGCCCGGGACACGGCCTTGTTGGCGTCGTCCACCGCCGACTGGATCTCGGCGATCAGCTCGGGGTTGTCCACCAGCTCCGCCAGGCTGGCCGAGGCCAGCTGCGGGCGACGCCCCTTCCAGGCCTCCAGCGCCTCCTCATCGAGGGTCACGAGGCAGGCGATATAGGGCCGGCCGTCGCCGACCACCAGGCCCTGGCTGACCAGCGGGTGCGCGCGCAGCCGGTCCTCCAGCACGGCCGGGGCCACGTTCTTGCCCCCGGCCGTGACGATGATGTCCTTCTTCCGGCCGGTCACCCGCAGGTGGCCGTCGTCGTCGAGCTCACCCAGGTCGCCGGTGTGCAGCCAGCCCCCGGCGTCGACCATCTCGGCGGTCGCGGCCTCGTTGTGCCAGTAGCCCTTGAAGATGTTCGGCCCGGTCACGAGGATCTCGCCGTCGTCCGCGATCCGCACCGTGACCCCGGGCACCGGCGGCCCGACCGTGCCGATCTTGTTTCGGCTGGGCAGGTTGGCCGAGACCACCGGGCTGGTCTCGGTCAGGCCGTAGCCCTCCAGGACGGTGATGCCCGCGCCGCGGAAGAAGTGCCCGAGCCGCTCGCCGAGCGGGGCGCCCCCGGACACGGCGTACTGGACCCGCCCGCCGGTGGCCGCGCGGAGCTTGGCGTAGACGAGCCGGTCGTACAGGGCGTGCGCGGCCCGCAGCCGCAGGCTCTGGCGGCCCGGGGCGGCGCGTCCCCCGGCGCCCAGCGTGTGGCTCCACTCGATCGCCGTCCGTGCCGCCGCGGCGAAGATGCGGGTCTTCAGCGGGCTGGCCGAGGCCTGCAGTTCGGCACCGTTGTAGACCTTCTCGAAGACCCTCGGGACGGCCAGGATGAAGGTCGGCTGGAAGCTGCCCAGGTCGGCCACGAGGTTCGTCACATCGGGGGTGTGCCCCAGGACGGTGCCCGATTCGAGGCAGCCGACCTGGATGATGCGCGCGAATGAGTGCGCCAGCGGCAGGAACAGCAGGGCCGAGCGCCCGGACCTGGTGAAGATCTCCGGCAGGGCGCCGATCGCGTTGCGCACGTCGGCGAGCATGTTCGCGTGCGTGAGCTCGCACCCCTTGGGGCGGCCGGTGGTCCCGGAGGTGTAGATGATCGTGGCCAGGTCGGCGGCCACGCGCGCCGAGCGCCGCTCGGCCAGCGCCTCGTCGGTGATCGCGGATCCCTCCGCGGCCAGGCTGTCCAGCGGCTTGGCCGCGGCGGCCTCCCCGCTGGCCGCCCCCTCGATCAGCCAGATCCGCTCCACGGCCGGCAGCCTGCCCAGCACCTCGGCGATGGCCTCCGTGTGCGCGGGTGTCTCGGCGATCAGGGCCCGGGCCCCGGAGTCGCTCAGGATCCACTCCACCTGCTCAGCGGAGGATGTCTCATAGATGGGCACGCTGACCGCGCCGGCCGACCAGATCGCATAGTCCGCGACCGTCCACTCGTACCGGGTCCGGGACAGCAGTGCCACCCGGTCCCCGGCCTCGATGCCGGCCGCGATCAGCCCCTTGGCCAGCGCCGTGACGTCGCCGCGGAACTGCGCCGCGGTCACCTCGCGCCAGGGCGGCCCGCCGCCGTCCGCCTGGCGGCGCAGCATCACCGCCTGCGGCTCGCGATCCGCGCGCTCGAAGACCACGTCGGCGAGGTTCGCCGACGGTGCGACCTCCGCCACCGCGGGGGTGCCGAATTCACGCATGACAGCTCCTGCCGGTCATGTTGTTCCCCGGTGAACGACTGGACCGTACCCCGGCTGGCCCCCCGCAAGCTACCCGCAAGTAGTGCTCCGCCCAGATTACCCGTCCGGGGGCGGCCAGGGCGGCCCGCCAGTGATCTTCCCACGCGCGGCGTCCGGCACCCGCCCCGGGTGCGGTGTCTGCCGAGGGCGGGGGCGCCCGGGTGCCAGTTGTGGCAATCTGGCGGAATGCCCACGCGATGGGAGTATGGCTCCCTGATTACCATTGCCCTCGCCCCCAGTGAACAGCAGCCGCCCGAGCACACGGTCGGCATCCTGGTCACGGCCATGAAGGCCCGTGTCGTATCCGTCGTGGAACTGGGCGACCTGGTCCCCGGGGAGCGGTACGCGGCCATGAACGCGGTGGGCGAGGAGGGCTGGATCATCACCGGCCCCAGCGTCCGGTCGGACTTCAGCCGGGGCACGCCGGTCAGGATCGGCGGCACCACGAGGCTCGCCCCGTGGATGGCGCAGACGCTGGCTACCCAGTCCGTGGGCTCGTGGGCCCGCGGCTACTTCGAGTTCCCGCTGCGCCGGCCGGCGGACTGAGGCGTACCGGGCCGTACCGGGGCAGGCGGGGGCACCTGGGCTTGTACGGTTGGCTCATGCGGGTGCACGTGGTCAGCGACGTTCATGGCCGCGCGGAGGCGCTCGCGGGCGCTGGCGGTGCGGACGGGTTCATCTGCCTGGGCGACCTCCTGCTGTTCATCGACTACACCGACCACCGGCAGGGCATCTTTCCCGACCTGTTCGGCGCCGAGGCGACCCGCACGTTCGTCGCGCTGCGCCTGGCCAAGCGGTTCGACGAGGCCCGGGAGTTCTCCCGGCGGCTGTGGGGCCAGCTGGATGGCGACCCGTCCGGGTACGTGCAGAAGGCCGCCTCCAGCCAGTACGCGGAGCTGTTCGCGGCCATGCCCGAGCCCGCCTACATGACCTACGGCAACGTGGACATCCCGCCGTTGTGGCAGCAGCACCTCAAGCCCGGGCACGAGATCCTCGACGGGCAGCGCGCCACGCTCGGCGGCTGGACTTTCGGCTTCGTCGGCGGCGGGCTGCCGTCCGCCTACCGCACCCCCTACGAGATCGACGAGGACGCCTACGCGGCCAAGGTGACCGCCACCGGTGCCGTCGACGTGCTGTGCACGCACATCCCGCCGGCCGTGCCGCAACTGCTGTACGACACCGTCGCGCGCCGGCTCGAACGGGGCAGCACGGCGGTCCTCGAGCACATCCGCCGGACCCAGCCCCGGTACGCCCTGTTCGGGCACGTGCACCAGCCGCTGGCCCGCCGGGTCCGGATCGGCCGCACCGAGTGCATCAACGTAGGGCACTTCCGTGCCACCGGAGTCCCGTACGTCCTGGAATGGTAGGGTGCCCGGCCGGCTCGCCCGGCCCGGCCGGCGTGCCGGGCACAGGCGTGGCGGTACGCTCCGAGCATGGCCGACAGGACGACGTCGAGCATCTCCATCACCGCTAGCGGGCCGGCCGTGATGGCCGTGATAGCCGATTTCGCCGCCTACCCGCAGTGGGCGACCGCCGTGCGTTCCGCAGAGGTGGCCGCGCGCGGCGCGGACGGCCGGCCCAGCCTGGTCCGGTTCAGCCTGGATGCCGGGATGATTAAAGACAGCTACGGCCTTAGCTATAGGTGGGATGACTCAGGGGTTCACTGGGACCTCGCCGAGCCGGGCTCGGTCATCAGCGCGATGACCGGGGGTTACTCGCTGGCCGGCGACTCCCGCGGGACCGAGGTCACCTACGAGCTCAGCGTGGACCTCCGGGTGCCGCTGCCCGGCATGCTGAAGCGGAAAGCAGAGAAGGTCATCATCGACACCGCGCTCAAGGGGCTCAAAGCCCGCGTCGAGGGCCTGCGTGCGCAGGCCACGGCGGGAAGCACACATCTGGACCAGGACAGGGAAGAAGGCGCGACGTGACGGAGCGGCAGCCAGGCAGCGACCTGATCGGCGAGCTCCAGCGATGGCTGGTCCGTTCGGGGGCGCGGAGCGTGAGCCGGGAGCTGGGTGGTCAGGTCCGGACCGTCCTCGGTGGCGGGAACACCCACGGGGACGTATGGGAGAACGCGACAGCCGATTACGAGTCCCCGGAATGCCAGTGGTGCCCGATCTGCCGGGCCCGGCGGAGGCTCAGGGAATCAGGCCCCGGCCTGTCCTCGGCCGTGGCGGCCGCGGGAGACGCGGTCTCCGTGGTGCTGCAGGACGCGGCGGCCGCCTTCGAGGCGGCCGTGGCCGCAGCCGGGCGGCAGGCCGGGCCCCGCGACGAGGCGCCGGCCAGCGGCGCGGTGTGGGATGAGGCGACCGACGAGCCGGCCCGCCCGCTGCCGCGGATCGTCCCCGGCCCGCCCGCCGGGGTGGCTGAGCCCGGGGAGGCGGCTGGGGCCACAGCGGCTGGGGCCACAGAGGCCGCTGGGGCGGCTGGGGCATCTGCCGAGCCGGCTGGACCACCGGCTGAGCCGGCCGGGACGGACCCGGCCCCGGGCCCAGCCGCGCCATCCGGCCCGGGGGAGCACAACCCCACGCAAGGTTGACCGCGCCTTGGCGCGAGCACAGTACTTGCCGTGGCATCGTGAAGTGTGATCCCGCATACTCCTGTGACGCATGCAGGCCTGGCGCTCGGCGGCGGGGGCGGCCTGGCTCATCTCCTGGTCAAGCTGTTCATCTGGCATCTGATCTGGCGCGCAGGCCTGCTGATCTGGCGGGTCCCGGCGGTCGGGCCGGAGCTGGTGGTGCTGATCGTGCTCGCCCTGGTAGCGCTGGCCATCTTCCGGGCCCGCGGCGGCCGCGGCTGGCCTGGACCGCGCTGGCCAGGATCGCGCTGGCCGGGACGAGGACGCCGGGACACCGTCGGGGACCGCACCGGCAACCAGGCGAGCCCGCGCGACTGGTGACCTCAGATCACCGCGCCGTCGTCCGGGCCTGAGTCGCGGGGCGGCTTCTCGCCCATCCTGATCACCAGGGTGGCGAAGCCGCCGACGAACGCGGCCACGGCCAGGAACGCGGCCCACCCCGGGATCGCCCAGCCCAGTATGGTGGCCAGCAGCAGATAACCGGGACCGCCGAACAACGCCACCCAGGCCCCCTTGGCCACCGGGTCGAGCGACGGCAGCGGCGGCGGGACCGGCGGGACGAAGTCCTCGTCCTCCGCCGGGGCCGGCGGCACGGGACTGGCCGGGCGGACGATCCGCGGCCGGCCTCCCCGGACGGGACTGGCGGGGGCGGGGTCTTCGTTGCGGCCGGTGGAATCGGGTCCATGCGCGGCGGGACCGTTGACCGCCGGGCCGTTCGCGGTGGAAGCCGGCGTCTTGTCCGCGCCGGGGACGTCGCGGTGGCCTGGGGCCGGCGGAGCGATCGGTCCTGCCGCCGGCCTGGGATCGGAGGTCACGCCGGGATCGGGGCCGAGGTCCAGCGCCGGGTCCGTGTCGTCGCTCAGGTCCAGGGTGAGCGAGGGGTCGGTGTCGGGGCCAGCGTCGGGCGGGATCCCGGCCCGCGGCGGGCCGGGCAGATTCTCCCGCTCCGGCCACGGCAGCTGGCCATCCGTCTCGGGCTCGGCCGCATAGTTCGCGATCAGGTCACGCCAGGCCGCTTCCTCGCCGCCCGACGCCCCCCGCCCGCTGCCCTTCACTCCGTCTCCGCATGACTGTGCGCACGGACGAACTCCAGGCTCCCGGCGAAGATCGTGGGTGCGTCGTTATCCAGGGTGGCCACATGATAACTGTCCGGGCACTCGCGCACGGCCAGCTGGCCGGCGGGCAGCCCCGCCTGCAGCACCCGCATACTGGCCGGTCCCACGACGTGATCGACCGTGCTGCGGAAGACCAGCACCGGCTGGGTCACCTCGCTCAGCCGCGACTGGGTCAGCCGCCACAGCGCGGGCAGCGACGCCGCCGCCCGTACCGGGACCCGGGTGTAGCCGAGCTCCTGGACGCCCTCCTTCTTGATGTCGCTGGCGATCCCGGGCAGTGACGGCACCACCAGCTTCAGCAGCGGGGCCAGCATGAACAGCCTGGTGTCGGGAGCCAGCGACGGGTTGACCAGGACCACGCCGCTCACCGCGGCCCCGCGCAGCTCCGCCATCCGCAGCGCCAGGCAGCCGCCCATGGACAGCCCCATCACGAAGATCTCGCTGCACTGCCCGCGCAGTTCCCCGTAACCCCGGTCCGCCTCCGCGTACCAGTCTTCCCACCGGGTGCGGGACATTTCCTGCCAGGTGGTGCCATGGCCGGGCAGCCGGGGCACGGACACCGTCAGTCCCGCCTCGGCCAGGTACTCCGCCCACGGCCGCAGCGACCCCGGGGAACCGGTGAACCCGTGGCAGAGCAGAACGCCGGTGCCGCTGGCGCCCGCGCGGAAGTACGACTCCGCGCCTGGGATGACTGGCATGAGTTCATCGTCCTCTACGCCGGGGTCTGGACTGCGCACCCGGTACCCCTGAGCACCTACCGCCCCCGGGAGCCTGGTGCGCATCTCACGCTCTGGCATCGTCGCATGGCCCGCGCCTCGCCGCACGTCTCCCGGCCGCCTTACCTGTATCGGGTGATGCCGCAAGGTGGTTTGGCCTGGGCATTGCGGGCCCGTGAGGTGCTCTGTGTGGGCATGGTCGAGTTGGCTCCCTGCCCCTGATAGCTGCCGGGCCTGCGATCGGGCGGGCGGGTCAAGGACCGGGCGGGAGCCCGGCCGGCGTAGCCGGCGCCGTTAGAGCGTCCTTGACGTGGCGGCCCGGTCGCAGATCATGCCAGGCGGCGGGGCAGGAAGGCCCGGGGTGGCGCGGATGTGGTTAGTGGTTCAGGCCGGGGCCTTTCTGCGCGGGGTGACCAGCCCCGTGGCGGCCGGGGCGGGAGGAGAGCAGCCAGCCTTACCTAGGTCCACGGGGGCTTGGGCGCTGCCCCCGGCGACAAGATGATTGATTGGGTGTCCCCGGCTTGCGGGGATGCGGCCGCTCAGTCTAATCAGGCCGCCCGCCTGGCCCTTGGTGGCAAGGCCGGCGGCGGCTGACAGCGGCTCGCGGGAGCTGGCCGCGGTGGTTCCCCATCGGGTGAAGTGCGGCTGCGGCGTTCCTGCCCGGGGGCCGGTGCGTCGCGGGGCTGGTGACCATGGGCAAACGGCGAGGGTGTTAGGCGGCGGTGAGCGCGTCGTCGCCGAGCTCGGTCAGGATGTGGCAGGCCTGCCGGACGATCTTGCGGGCCTCGGACAAGGCGGCGCGCTTACTGTTCTTGCGGTCCTTGACCGCGGCGTAGTAGGCGTGGTCGGGGGCCGACGACCGGGCGTGGGTCTTGCCGGCCTCATAGACCGCCCAGCGCAGCACCGGCGGCCCCTGCCGGGACAGGCGCCCGGGCGGGCCTTTGCGGTCCGAAGACCAGACGGTGATGTCCAGCCCGGCGAACCGGACCGCCTTGCGGGAGGAGGAGAACCGGCCTTCCCCGGCCAGCCAGCAGGTCAGCGCCAGCGCAGTGACCGGACCGACCCCATACAGCCGCGCGGCCAGAACCTTCGCGCCGGTCAGATGCCGGGCGGCATACCGCAGCTGTGTCCGCAGCACCTCCATGCGGGCCTCGACGGCGGCGAGCATGTCCAGGGCGGTGGCGACCTGCAGCTGCCCGCCCGGCGACAGGTGAGCAGCCGCGGCTTCGCGCAGCGCGGCCAGGCCCTGTTCGGTGCGCAGCGCGCCCTCGCCCAGCGCCGGGGCGCCCTGGTGGAAGAAGACCGCGTGAATGCGCTGCACCCACGCGGTGTGCTCGCGGCGCACGTCGTGGTAGGTCTCCAGCAGCGCCCGGTACTCCAGGATCTGCGCCGGCGGGACCCAGCACTCCGGCAGCCTGCCCTCGGCCAGCAGCCGGCGCAGGTGCGCGGAGTCGGTCTTGTCGGTCTTGGCATGCCGCTTGCGGCCACGGGCAGCGGCGGTGTCCGCTGGCTCGCCCACATGGGCGGCGATCCCAGCCGCGGCCAGCTCCTCGGCGACATACCGCCACCCCGTGCACCCCTCCATCGCGAACGCGACGTCGTCACGGCCGGCGAACCGCACCAGCCAGGCCCGCAGGTGCTCCCGGTCGGCCGGGGCGATCTGGCCGCGCATTACCTCCCCGGTCACCGTGTCGAGATAGTCGAACGTCAGCTGCTTCCGATGGATATCCAGCCCGCCTACGATAGGCATCGGGACCTCCTCACGCTCCGAAGGGGCGCACGCGCCCCATGCGAAATGCCTACGCGGTCAAGCGTGACCCGCGTCTGAGCTGGGGAGGTCTCCAGCACCCGGCCAGCGACCTCAGCCCGGGCCCGATGCATGTCATCTAATGGGCCATCTGTGGCTGCCTTGCGTCCATCAGCCTCGGCGCGCCGATCTGGAGGTTCCGCGCACCGATAGGTCCGAAGGTGACTCCCTGAACTAGGCCATTGTGCTCGTGTGACCGGTGCAAGCAATGGCTACGCCGGCTGTGTTTGCCGATGCCGGATGGTGCCGTCGGCCATGATGTCGCCGT
>JAOPYP010000772.1 GCA_025964635.1 Actinomycetes bacterium
GCGGTAACGATCATGCGGCGATCGGGTGCTCCGATTGACCGACTGGCTGAGCTCTCATATCCTGAGCGCTGCGCCGTGTTCTGGTGCAGTCCGCCGTGGCCAGCAAAGTTACGGGCGGCCGTGAGGCCCCTCCGTGGCTCGCCGGGTCGGCCAGCCAAATCCAGTGCACCCTGTAGGCCCACCTGACGGGCCCTCGGTATGGCGCGTCCACACTACTTTCTGTCCGCCGGAGCCAACCAACATATGACGAGCAGCACGCAGGCCAGCCCGACCCCCAAGGTGGCGGTCAACGACATCGGGTCGCAGGAAGCCTTCCTCGCCGCGATCGACGAGACCATCAAGTATTTCAACGACGGTGACATTGTTGAGGGCACCGTCGTCAAGGTCGACCGAGACGAGGTCTTGCTCGACATCGGCTACAAGACGGAGGGGGTCATCCCCTCCCGTGAGCTGTCGATCAAGCATGATGTTGACCCGCACGACGTGGTCAAGGTCAGCGACCACATCGAGGCGCTTGTTCTCCAGAAGGAGGACAAGGAAGGCCGCCTCATCCTGTCCAAGAAGCGCGCCCAGTACGAGCGCGCCTGGGGCACGATCGAGAAGATCAAGGACGACGACGGCGTGGTCACCGGCACCGTCATCGAGGTGGTCAAGGGCGGCCTGATCCTGGACATCGGCCTGCGCGGGTTCCTGCCCGCGTCGCTGGTGGAGATGCGCCGGGTCCGCGATCTGCAGCCCTATGTGGGCCGGGAGATCGAAGCCAAGATCATCGAGCTCGACAAGAACCGCAACAACGTGGTGCTGTCCCGCCGGGCGTGGCTGGAGCAGACCCAGTCCGAGGTGCGGCAGAACTTCCTCAACACGCTGCAGCGGGGCCAGATCCGCAAGGGCGTGGTGTCCTCCATCGTCAACTTCGGCGCGTTCGTCGACCTCGGCGGCGTGGACGGCCTGGTGCACGTGTCCGAGCTGTCCTGGAAGCACATCGACCACCCAGGTGAGGTGGTCGAGGTCGGCCAGGAGGTCACGGTCGAGGTGCTGGACGTGGACATGGACCGGGAGCGGGTCTCCCTGTCGCTGAAGTCCACCCAGGAAGACCCGGGGCAGCAGTTCGCCCGGACCCACCAGATCGGCCAGGTCGTGCCGGGACGGGTGACCAAGCTGGTCCCGTTCGGCGCGTTCGTGCGGGTCGAGGAGGGCATCGAGGGCCTGGTGCACATCTCCGAGCTGGCGGACCGCCACGTGGAGATTCCCGAGCAGGTCGTGCAGGTCGGCGACGAGATCTTCGTCAAGATCATCGACATCGACCTGGACCGGCGGCGGATCAGCCTGTCGCTCAAGCAGGCCAACGAGGGCACAGCCGGCGAGGCGGTCGGCGACGACTTCGACCCGACCCTGTACGGCATGCCCGCCACCTACGACGACCAGGGCAACTACGTCTATCCCGACGGGTTCGACTCCGAGTCTGGTGAGTGGCTCGAGGGCTTCGACACCCAGCGCGAGGAGTGGGAGCGGCAGTACGCGCAGGCCCGGTCCCGCTTCGAGGCGCACCGCCGCCAGATCACCGAGGCCCGCAAGGCCGAGAGCGGCGACGGCGAGGAGGGCGAGACGGCGGTTGCCACCGGCGGCACGCACACGTCGGGCACCCCCGACCGGGGCAGTTCCGCCGGCGGTGCGCTGGCGTCCGACGAGGCCCTGGCCGCGCTGCGCGACAAGCTGTCCGGGGGCCAGAGCTAACTCACTGGTCCCGGCACCGATCCATGATCGCTCCTGGTTTCCTGAGGCCACGGCCGCGGGCCGGACGATCATGGATCGGTGATCAGCATGCTTAAGGTGGGCCTGACCGGGGGCATCGGATCCGGCAAGAGCGAGGTCTCCCGCCGGCTGGCCGGCTACGGGGCACTGATCATCGACGCGGATCTGGTGGCCCGGGAAGTAGTCGAGCCGCACACCCCGGGCCTGGCCCAGGTGATCGGCGTGTTCGGGACGGGGATCCTGGCCGGGGACGGCACCCTCGACCGGCAGCGGCTCGGCGAGATCGTGTTCCACGACCCCGGGCTGCGCGCGAAGCTGAACGCGATCGTCCATCCCCTGGTGGGGGAGCGTATCCGCGAACTCGAGCGGGGCGCCGACCCTGGCGCCATCGTGGTCGAGGCCATCCCGCTGATCGCCGAGAACCACATGGCCGGATTCTTCGACATCGTCGTCGTGGTGGACGTCCCGCCCCGGATCCAGGAAGACCGGCTGGCCCGGGACCGGGGCATGACCCGTGAGCAGGTCGCGGCCCGGGTCGCGGCCCAGGCCAGCCCCGAGGACCGGCTGGCCATCGCGGACATCGTGCTGGACAACTCCGGGTCCCTGGCCGAACTCGACCGCGAGGTCGGCGACCTGTGGGCCGAACTCTGCCGCCGGGCGAACGCCGCGGCGGAGTCCTGAGGGCCGGCCCGTTCTGTCAGACCCCGGAAATACAGTGGGGGATGAGGGAGTTTAGCCACCGGGGTCGAGGCACGGGGAGGAGGCAGCATTGTGCGGCCAGTAAGTGACCTGCAGCGGCGGGTGGCGCCGTTCGAGGTGGTCACGGACATGGTCCCGTCCGGTGACCAGCCGAGGGCCATCGCCGAGATGGAGCTCCGGGTGACCAGCGGCGACCGGGACACGGTGCTGCTGGGCGCGACCGGCACCGGGAAGACCGCCACCGTGGCCTGGCTGGCCGAGCGGGTGCAGCGGCCGGTCCTGGTCATGCTGCCGAACAAGACGCTGGCCGCCCAGTTCGCCAACGAACTGCGCGAGATGCTCCCGCACAACGCGATCGAGTACTTCGTCTCGTACTACGACTACTACCAGCCCGAGGCGTACATCCCGCAGACCGACACCTACATCGAGAAGGACTCGTCGATCAACGACGAGGTGGAGCGGCTGCGGCACTCGGCGACCAACTCGCTGCTCACCCGCCGGGACACGATCGTGGTGTCGTCGGTCTCCTGCATCTACGGGCTGGGCACGCCCCAGGAGTACGTGGACCGGATGGTCCGGCTCCGGGTCGGTGCCACCATCGAGCGGGACGCCCTGCTCCGCCGGCTGGTGGGCATGCAGTACGCCCGCAACGACCTGTCCTTCACCCGGGGGACCTTCCGGGTCCGCGGCGACACCATCGAGATCATCCCGGTCTACGAGGAACTGGCCATCCGGATCGAGATGTTCGGTGACGAGATCGAGCGGCTGATGACGCTGCACCCGCTGACCGGCGAGGTGATGAGCGAGGACGAGGAGCTGTACATCTTCCCCGCGTCGCACTACGTGGCGGGCCCCCAGCGGATGGAGCGGGCCATCGCGGGCATCGAGGCCGAGCTGGAAGAGCGGCTGGCCGACCTGGAGAAGGCGGGCAAGCTCCTCGAGGCCCAGCGGCTGCGGATGCGCACCACCTACGACATCGAGATGCTCCGCCAGGTGGGCAGCTGCTCGGGCATCGAGAACTATTCGCGGCACATCGACGGCCGCGCGGCCGGCAGCCCGCCCAACACGCTGCTGGATTACTTTCCCGAGGACTTCCTCCTGGTCATCGACGAGTCACACAACACCGTCCCGCAGATCGGGGCGATGTACGAGGGTGACGTGTCGCGCAAGCGGGCCCTGGTCGAGCACGGGTTCCGGCTGCCCAGCGCGATCGACAACCGCCCGCTCACCTGGGACGAGTTCACGGAGCGGATCGGCCAGACCGTGTACCTGTCCGCCACCCCCGGCCCGTATGAGCTGAAGCGGGTCGCCGGTGACGTGGTCGAGCAGGTGATCCGGCCCACCGGGCTGATCGACCCCGAGGTGATCGTCAAGCCGACCAAGGGCCAGATCGACGACCTGGTGGACGAGATCAGGACCCGGGCCGAGCGGTCGGAGCGGGTGCTGGTCACCACGCTGACCAAGAAGATGGCCGAGGACCTGACCGACTACCTGCTGGAACTGGGCATCCGGGCCCGCTACCTGCACAGCGAGGTGGACACGCTGCGCCGGGTGGAGCTTCTCCGGGAGCTGCGCGTCGGCGAATACGACGTGCTGGTCGGGATCAACCTGCTCCGCGAGGGCCTCGACCTGCCCGAGGTGTCACTGGTGTCCATCCTGGACGCCGACAAGGAAGGCTTCCTGCGGTCGGGTACCTCACTGATCCAGACCATCGGCCGGGCGGCGCGGAACGTGTCCGGGCAGGTCCACATGTACGCCGACCAGATGACCCCGTCCATGCAGCGGGCCATCGACGAAACCGACCGGCGGCGGGCCAAGCAGGTCGCCTACAACACCGAGCACGGCATCGACCCCACCCCGCTGCGCAAGCGGATCGCGGACATCCTCGACCAGCTGGTCCGGGAGGACGCGGACACGGAGAAGCTGATCGGCGGGAGCGGGCGCCAGCAGAGCCGGGGCAAGACCCCGGTGCCGGGACTGTCCTCGCGGGTGCGGGCGTCGGCCAGCGGTGCGGGCGAGGGCGAAGGCGGCGGGGCCGCGCGTGGCGACCTGATCGCGCTGATCTCCCAGCTGACCGAGCAGATGCACACCGCCGCGGCGGAACTGCAGTTCGAGGTGGCCGCCCGGATCCGGGACGAGATCAGGGAACTGAAGCACGAGCTGCGCGGGATGCAGGCCGCCGGCGTCTGATCTGGCCGGTTTGCACTGGCCCCGGCCGGGATGGCTGGCGTCACGCAGGCCGGATCGCGGCAGCGTGAGGCCCGCGGCGGGGACCGCCGGGCCACGGATCGTGGCGAGTTCTCACTGAGCGGAACCGCTGGCGCCTCTCACACGTCCAAGTATTTGTAGTTCAGGGCACTGAACGGTCCAGGCCGCCGCTCAGTGCCCTGGACACATTTATTTCCGGCCCAGATTCCCGGCCCACTGGAACGGAGAACACCATGAGTGTGCCCGTCACGCGGTCCGGCCGTCTCACCCGCCCGGCGCTCCTCGCCCTGGCCGCAGGCGGCGCCGCGGTCCTGGCGGCCGGGTGCGGGAGCCAGGCCGCGACCACGTCCAGCGCGACCCAGCCCGCCAGCCCGGCCCGTACCAGCACCGCGGGCCGCGGGGCCCTGTGCTCCGACCCGGCGGCGGTGACCCGGCTGCTGGTCGGCCGGGTCACCGCCCTGCCGCAGAACCACCTGCACTTCGCCTTCCCGGCCCGCGTCACCGTGTCCAGCCCCGCCCGGGCGCGGAAGGCGGCCGGGGCGGTCTGCGGGCTGCCCGCCATGCCCCGCACCCCGATGAACTGCCCGGCCGGCTGGGGCCTCAGCTACCGGCTCAGCTTCGCCGCGGGCACCAGGAGCTTCCCGGTGGTGACCGCCACGGCCGGCGGCTGCGGCACGGTGACCGGGGCCGGCCCGGCCCGCTGGACGGCCCGCTCGCCCGGGTTCTGGGCCGTCCTCTCGCACGCCATGGGGATCAGCACCGCTGCCGCGCTGCAGGGCACCCGCCCCGCGGGGCCACACACCAGCCCGGCCCGGCCACACACCAGCCCGGCCAGCCCGGGCATCGTCCCGGTCGGGTAAGACACCGCCCCGGGGCTGGAACCGGCCACGCTGGTAGGTTCGCAGAGCCTGCTACCAGCCGGAAGGGTGAGCATGACCTGGGTGCTATTCGACTACGGCGGCGTGATCTGCCAACCCCAGCCCGAGGCGGACCGGGCCCGGCTGGCCCGCGCCTCCGGCGGCCCGGCGGCGGACTTCGAGGCGGCGTACTGGCGGTACCGGCTGGACTACGACCGGGCCGCGCTGGACGTCACCGCCTACTGGCGGCGCGTCGCGGCGGACCTGGGCCGGTCCTACACCGACGCGGAGGTCGCCGAGCTGAGCAGGCTGGACACCGCGTCCTGGCTGACCCCGCAACCCGGCACCGTGGACCTGATCACCGGGCTGGCCGCGGCGGGCCAGCGGCTCGCGCTGCTGTCCAACGCGCCCGCCGACGTGGCCGAGGCCGTGCACGGGCTGCCGCTGGCGAGCCACTTCGAGCACCTGGTGTTCAGCTGCGCGCTCAAGTCCGCCAAGCCCGATCCGGAGTGCTTCCGGGCCACGCTCGCGGTGCTGGGCGCCGAACCCGCGGAGGTCGTCTTCCTCGACGACCGGGCCGACAACGTGGCCGCGGCCGCCGCCCTGGGCATCACGAGCTTCCCGTTCACCGATGCCCCCGCCGCCCGGGCCGACCTGGCCCGGTGCGGCATCGCCCCGGCCTGAATCCCCGCGTAGGGTCGTAGTCGTGTTGGTCAGCCTGGTGGCCGCGATCGTGGCCGCCTTGTGCTACGGGATCGCGGCGGTCATGCAGGCCGTGGCGGTCCGCGCGGCGAGCCGCCGGACTCCGGACGGCGGGCCGCCCGGCACCGCGCTCGGCAGCGTGGATCCCGGCCTGGTCGTCCGGATGCTTCGCCAGTGGCGGTTCGTGGCCAGCCTCGGGCTGGACCTGATCGGTTTCCTGGCCCAGCTGGTGGCGCTGCGGCGGCTGCCGCTCTTCGCCGTGCAGGCGATGGTGGCCGGCAACCTGGCCGTCACGGCGGTGCTGGCCGCCTGGCTCATCAACGTCCAGCTGGCCTGGCGGGAATGGCTGGCGGTGGCCGGTGTCGTGGTCGGCGTGGGCCTGCTGGGCGCGTCGGCCGGGGCCGAGGGAGCGACGGCGGTAGGCGCGCCGTTTAAGCTGGCCCTCCTCCTGGCCGTGGCGGGGGTGGCCGTGGCCGGCGTCCTGGCCTCCCGGCTCCGCCGCCCGGCCCGCACTCCCGCGCTGGGGGCCGTGGCCGGGCTGGGCTACGGCGTGGTGGCGGTGGCCGCCCGGGTGCTGCCCGGATACTCCCCGGCGGAGCTGATCCGTGACCCGGCCGCGTACGTGGTCGTCGCCGGCGGCGTGGTGTCCTTCATGCTCTACGCCACCGCGCTGGACAACGGCAGCGTGACGGTGGCCACCGCCGCGGTCGTCCTGGCCGAGACCGCGCCGCCCGCCCTCATCGGGATCCTGTTCCTCGGTGACCACACGCGGCCCGGGCTGACCGTCCTCGCCGCCGCCGCGTTCGTGGTCGCGGTGACCTGCGCCGTCCTCCTGGCCCGGTTCGGTGAGGCCGGTGAGGACCCCGGCGGTGGCCAGCGCGGCGGGCTGGCGCCGCACCAGGACGGCGAGCCGAGCACCTCGACGGTGTTCTGACGGCCCAGGCTGGTCTACGGTGGAGCTGAGCAGGGCCGCGGGGGCTCCTTGCGTGTCTGGGCATCAGGCGGTATACGAGGGCTGATATTCTGATGGTCCGTGGACCGGCGGTATTCCCCGCATCACACCGACCACGGGAGCCTTCTGTTGGCTGCGGCACCGTATACATCACGGCAATCGTCGACACGACACCTCTTCGTCACCGGGGGAGTTGCCTCAAGTCTCGGCAAGGGGCTCACCGCCTCGAGCCTGGGACGGCTACTCAAGCTCCGTGGCCTCAACGTCACGATGCAGAAGCTTGACCCCTACCTGAACGTCGATCCCGGCACCATGAACCCGTTCCAGCACGGTGAGGTGTTCGTCACCGACGACGGGACCGAGACCGACCTGGACGTCGGCCACTACGAGCGGTTCCTCGACACGCGGTTGCGTGGCTCGGCCAACGTCACCACCGGGCAGATCTACTCCAGCGTGATCGCCAAGGAGCGCCGCGGCGACTACCTGGGCGACACGGTGCAGGTCATCCCGCACATCACCAACGAGATCAAGACCCGCATCATCGACATGGGCGGCCCGGGCATCGACGTGGTCATCACCGAGGTGGGCGGCACCGTGGGGGACATCGAGTCGCAGCCGTTCCTGGAGGCCATCCGGCAGATCAGGCA
>JAOPYP010000776.1 GCA_025964635.1 Actinomycetes bacterium
GGCGAGTCCCCCGCGGGCGGCTCCGGCCGCAGGGCGGCGAGCACCGCGCTCGCGACCCGCGGCCCGATGCCGGGCAGCCCGGCGATCTCGGGCTCGGTGGCGCTGGCGAGCCTGCGCACCGAGCCGAAGTGCCGTAGCAGCGTAGCCCGCCGCGCCGGGCCTAGTCCCGGGACCGAGTCAAGCTCGCTGACCGCGAGAGCCTTTGACCGTTTTGCCCGGTGGTACGTGATGGCGAAGCGGTGGGCCTCATCACGGACCCGCTGCAGCAGGTACAGGCCCTCGCTCGTCCGGGGCAGGATCACCGGCGAGTCCTCGCCGGGCAGCCAGACCTCTTCCAGCCGCTTGGCCAGCCCGCAGGCCGCGACGTCCTCGATGCCGAGCTCCTCGAGTGCCCGCGCCGCCGCCGCGACCTGGGCCGGGCCGCCGTCGATCACCACCAGGTTGGGCGGGTAGGCGAACTTGCGCTGCCGGGCCGCCTCGGCGGAGGCCTGGGCCTCCTCGGCGGAAATCTCCGGGTCGCCGAGCACGTCGAGTTCGCCGGTCGCCTCCCGCTCGTCCAGGTAGCGGCGGAACCGGCGCAGGATCACCTCGTGGATCGCGGCCACGTCGTCGGTCCCGTCGAGGCCCCGGATGCTGAACCGCCGGTACTCGCTCTTGCGGGCCAGGCCGTCCTCGAACACGACCATGGACGCGACCACGTGCGTGCCCTGCAGGTTGGACACGTCGTAGCACTCGATGCGCAGCGGGGCCTCGTCCAGCCCCAGCGCCTCCTGGATCTCGTGCAGGGCGCGGCTGCGGGTGGTCAGGTCGCTGGCCCGCCGCGTCTTGTGCAGGGCCAGCGACTCGGCGGCGTTGCGGGCCACGGTCTCCAGCAGCGACCGCTTGTGCCCGCGCAGGGGCACCCGGAGCGTGACCGGCCCGCCCCGGCGGCCCGCCAGCCACTCCTCCACCGCCGCCGCGTCCGGCGGGAGTTCCGGCACCAGCACCTCGCGCGGGATGGCCGCGGACCGGCTGGCCGTGCGGGCGTTGCCCTTCTGCCCCATGGTCGCCCCTGGGTCTTCCGGGCCGGGCGCCGGGGCGGCCATCGCGTCGTCGCTGTAGACCTGGCCCAGGAAGTGCTCGACCAGTTCCCCCGGGGTCACATCCTCGACCTTGTCCACCACCCAGCCCCGCTGGCCGCGGACCCGCCCGTCCCGCACGTAGAAGACCTGGACCGCCGCCTCCAGCTGGTCCTCGGCGAGCGCGATGACGTCGCAGTCGGTGCCGTCGCCCAGGACCACGGTCTGCTTTTCCAGCGCGCGCTGGAGCGCCTTGATGTCGTCGCGCAGCCGCGCGGCCCGCTCGTACTCCTCGGCCCGGGCGGCCTCGCGCATCTCGGCTTCCAGGCGGCGGATGAACCGGTCGGTCTGCCCGGCCATGAAGTCGCAGAATTCCTCGGCGAGCAGCCGGTGCTCGGCCTCACTGACCCGGCCCACGCAGGGGGCTGAGCATTTGCCGATGTAGCCGAGCAGGCAGGGCCGCCCGATCTGGCCGGCCCGCTTGAACACCCCGGCCGAGCAGGTCCGGACCGGGAACACCCGCAGCAGCGCGTCGACCGTTTCGCGGATCGCCCACGCGTGCGAGTAAGGCCCGAAATAACGAACCCCGCGCCGCTTGGCGCCGCGCATCACCATGACCCGCGGGAAGTCCTCACCCATGGTGACGGCCAGGTAGGGATAGCTCTTGTCGTCGCGGTAGCGGACGTTGAAGCGGGGATCGTACTCCTTGATCCAGGAGTACTCCAGCTGGAGCGCCTCGACCTCGGTGGCCACCACGGTCCAGTCGACCCTGGCGGCGGTGCGCACCATGGTCTGGGTCCGCGGGTGCAGGTTAGCGAAATCCGCGAAATAGGAATTCAGCCGCTGCCGGAGATTCTTCGCCTTTCCGACGTAGATCACCCGGCCGTGTGCATCCCAGAACCGGTACACGCCCGGCGACTCGGGGATGGACCCCGGCGCTGGCCGGTAGGACTGCGGATCTGCCACCCAGTAACTCTATGCGCGGTCGCTCATGGCTGAGCGTGCGGCGAGCGCCGCGCCTCGCGCGCCGGCCCGGTCCAGGTCGGGCACGAGGATGAAATCGACCAGCTTGGCCTGCTCGGCGCGGAGCGTCGTGTGCTCCCGGATCTGGCCCAGGAACCATTCGCTGAACGCGGGATCGGCCTCGACGACGCCGCCGCCGACGAAATAGGTGCCCGGGTCGGTGAACATGGCCGCGATCGAGAAGAGCCGGCCGAGCGCCGCCGCCTGCTGCCCGAATATCTTCCGCGCCATCGGGTCGCCCGCCTCACCGTAGCCCCGGACCAGCTTGGCCGCCCGGGACAGCGGCTGGACGTCGGCCAGCCCGTGCCCCTCGTACCGGCTCAGCCAGTAGGGCAGCAGGTTCTGCTCGATCCCGCACAGCGACGCGAAGCTTTCCACGTCGCCACGCAGCCCGCAGTTGCAGACCGGCACCGGCTGGCCGTCTTCCAGCAGTCCTTCCAGCGGGATCTGGACGTGGCCGAGCTCACCCGCCATGCCGGCCACCCCGCTCACCACGTGGCCCGCCTCGACCAGGCCGCCGCCCAGCCCGGTGCCGACGATGACCGCCACCGACGAGTGGTGCGGCGCGTCCTCGCCGAACCGCGCGTAGTGCGCGTACAGCGTGGCCGCGTTGGCGTCGTTGGTGTACACCACCGGCAGGCCGAGCCGCTCCTCCAGGGCGGCGCGGATGTTGAACCCGCCCCAGCCGGGATGGCCGAAGTTCGTCGCGCCCTTGGAGGACAGGACCCCGTCGGCGCTGGCCGGGCCGGGGGTGTCCAGCCCGACCGCGGTCACCGCCGCCCGGTCCACCCCGGTCACGTCCAGTACCTGGCCGAAGGAGGCGGCCAGCGACTCGATGGCCAGGTCCGGTCCCTCCCGGACCCGGCTCGGCCGCTCCAGCATGTGTTCCACCAGGAACTGGCCCGACGGGTCCAGCACCGTGGCGTTGTTCATGGTGCCGCCGTTGTCCAGCCCGACGATGAACGACTGGGACGAGTTAGCCATCCTGGGCCTTTCCTGCCGGTGTCCTGGCGGCAGCGTAGCGCCTGCGCCGCCTGGGCTATAGAGGCCCGCCGCATCGCCTGCGCGCGGGTCCCGCCCGTCTCATTCCGCGAACGCCCCGGCCGGCGGGCAGGCGCAGACCAGGTTACGGTCGCCGTAGGCCTGGTCGATACGGCGGACCGGCGGCCAGTACTTGGCCCGCCGGTCCCCGGGCAGCGGGTAGGCCGCCTCGGCCCGCTCGTACGGGTGCTTCCAGTCCGCCTCGAGCAGCATGGACGCGGTGTGCGGGGCGTTGCGCAGCGGGTTGTCCTGGCGGTCGTACTCGCCGGAGGCGACCATCCCGATCTCCCGCCGGATGGCGATCATGGCGTCGCAGAACCGGTCCAGCTCGGCGAGGTCCTCGCTCTCGGTGGGCTCGATCATGAGCGTGCCCGCCACCGGGAACGACATGGTCGGTGCGTGAAATCCGTAGTCGATCAGGCGCTTGGCCACGTCCTCGACGGTCACCCCGGTCTCCCGGGTGAGGGGCCGCAGGTCCAGGATGCACTCGTGCGCGACGAGGCCGCCGCGCCCGGTGTACAGCACCGGGTAGTGCGGGGCCAGCCGGGCGGCCACGTAGTTGGCGGTGAGGATCGCCACCTCGGTGGCCCGGCGCAGCCCGTCCGGTCCCATCATCCGGATGTACGCCCAGGAGATCGGCAGGATCCCCGCCGACCCGTACGGTGCCGCCGCGACCGGGTGCGCCCCGGCGGTACCCGACTCCGCCCGCGCCGGAAGGAACTCAGCCAGGTGGGCGCGGGCGGCGACCGGGCCGACGCCGGGGCCGCCGCCGCCGTGCGGGATGCAGAACGTCTTGTGCAGGTTCAGGTGGGACACGTCCGCGCCGAACCAGCCCGGCCGGGCCAGGCCGACCAGCGCGTTCAGGTTCGCGCCGTCCACGTACACCTGGCCGCCGGCCGCGTGGACCGCCTCACAGACCTGGGTGATGGTCTCCTCGAACACCCCGTTGGTGGACGGGTAGGTCAGCATGATCGCGGCGATCTGGCCGCCCCGGTCTTCCAGCCTGGCGTGCAGGTCGCCGAGGTCGATCGCGCCGTCGGCGCCGCACCTGACCACCACGACCCGCAGGCCGGCCAGCACCGCGCTGGCCGCATTGGTCCCGTGCGCCGACTCGGGGATGAGGCAGATGTCGCGCCCGGCGTCGCCGCGCGAGCTGTGGTAGCCGCGGATGGCCAGCAGGCCGGCCAGCTCCCCCTGCGACCCGGCGTTCGGCTGGACGGACACCGCGTCGTACCCGGTGATCTCGGCCAGCCATCGTTCCAGGTCGCTGATCAGCTCGGTGTACCCGGCCGCCTGGGCGGGCGGCGCGAAGGGGTGCAGGTCGGCGAACTCCGGCCAGGTCACCGCCTCCATCTCGGCGGCGGCGTTCAGCTTCATCGTGCAGGAGCCGAGCGGGATCATCGAGCGGTCCAGCGCGATGTCGAAGTCGGCGAGGCGGCGGAGGTAGCGCAGCATCGCGGTCTCACTCCGGTGCTCGTGGAAGACCGGGTGGGCGAGGTACCCCGAGGTCCGCGCGAGACCGGCCGGGAGTACCGGGCCGGAGCCGGCGAGGCGGCCCGGGACCGTGGCCCCGTCCTGCCCGCCGGCCAGCAGCCGGGCCACCTCCAGCACGTCGTCGTCCGTGGTGGTCTCGTCGCAGGCGATGCCGACGGTGTCGGCGCCGGCCAGGAGCAGGTTGTAGCCGGCCTCCCGGGCCCGCTCCACGGCCGCCCCGGCCCCGCCGGGCAGGTGGACCCGGATCGTGTCGAAGAACCCGTCCGCGGGCGCGGCCAGGCCGCTGTCCCGCAGCGTGGCGGCCAGCCGGGCCGCGCGGCCGTGCACGC
>JAOPYP010000785.1 GCA_025964635.1 Actinomycetes bacterium
GTGCAGCGTGGCGGTGGTGACGCGGGAGGCGTAGAGGGCGCCGAGCACGGCCACGCCGGTGGCGGTGCCGACCTGGCGCAGCGTGTTGGTCAGGCCGGCGGCCATCCCGGCGCGGGCCGGCTCCACCGCCGAAAGCGCTGCCGAGGCCAGGCCGGTGGAGGTGATACCCAGGCCGATCCCGGCCAGGATGAAGCCGGGCAGCAGCACCAGCCAGCTGGACGTGGCGCTCAGGTGGGCCATCGAGGCCAGCCCGGCTGCGGCCGCGGCCATGGCCACGCCCAGCAGCACCCGCATCCCCACTTTGCCGATCAGCCGACCGGTCAGCAGGGCGACCGTGAAGGAGGCCAGGGTCAGGGGCAGGAACCGCAGCCCGGCCTGGACCGGGGAGTAGCCGAGGGTGTTCTGCAGATACAGCGACAGGTAGATGATCAGCCCGATGACCGTCGCCGAGATCGCGAACGCCACGAACCCCGTTGCGGCAAAGCTGCGCCGGGCGAACAGGCGCAGGTCGGCCATGGGCGCGGCGGCGATGCGCAGCTCGTAGAACACGAACCCGGCCAAGGCCACGGCTGCGGCCGCCAGCAGGGCCACGATCACCGCGCTCCCCCACCCCAGCGCGTTGCCGCGGATCAGCGCGAACATCAGCGCGGTCAGCGCCGCGGTGATCAGGGCCGTGCCTGCCCAGTCGGCCCGGCCGCCGGCCGGGTTGCGGGATTCGCGCAGCCGGGTCACCCCGCCCGCGAACGCCACCACGCCGATGGGCAGGTTGACGAAGAAGATCGACCGCCAGCCCAGTGTGTCGGTCAGCACCCCGCCGGCCAGCGGCCCGATGGCGCTGGCGCCGCCGAGCGTGGCGCCGAAGACGCCCAGCGCCCGGGCCAGGGCGGCGCCGGAGAACTCCGCGCGCAGCAGCGGCGTGGCGGTGGCGAACAGCACCGCGCCGCCGACTCCCTGCAGCGCGCGGAACAACTCCAGCGCCAGGGCGGTCCAGGCCAGCGCGCACGCCAGCGACCCGGCGGTGAAGATGACCAGGCCGACCAGGAACAGCCGGCGCCGGCCCAGCCGGTCACCCAGGGTGGCCGCCGGCAGCAGCAGCACGGCCAGCACCAGGGCATAAGCGGCGCTCACCCACTGCAGGTCGGGCAGGCTCGCCCGCAGATCCCGCTGAATCGACGGCAGCGCCACGCTCACTATGGTGATATCCAGCAGCAACATGAACGCCGCCGTGCACACCAGCACCAGCGTCCACCGCTGCCGCGACGACGTCCCCGGGGCTTCAGCCATCTACCTCACCACCCAAAGCGGCGACCGCTGTCATGAGGGCTGCAGTCAGCAGCCGTTCCCAGCAATGGGAGTGCTCACATTCACCGCCAGACATCCACCTGTCCCGATAGTCTCCAGTGATCCGACGGTCCGACAGTCTCACCATCGCTGCCACCTCCTTCCCGGAGCTGCGAGCAGAGGACCACGGTCTCTGCTCGTTGTTCACAATGCAGGCTCAGGCAACCCGTCGCCCCAGTGAGGAACCCTGGGGCGACTGCGGGTCAGCCAGTTGACAGCCCCTGGCCGTCCGGGCTCACCGACGAAGGTCCGCTGGACGACTGGGGCAGCCTCGGAGTGGAGGTCTGGCGTGGGCGCGACGAGACGGTGCTTCTCGCCGAACGCGGCATGGGCGCCTTCCGCACGCTTTACCGCCTTTGCCGAAGGGGCCATAGACCTCGTGCAAGCGTTCCAGGCTGATCTGGGCGCGGCTGCCGCCGGGCGGCCGCTCTGCCTTGGCCTAGCAGCGGCGACCTGGCTGGCGGCGGGCAGCGCCCGGCGAGCCGTAGGCGCACGAGCCGTCGCGGCAGACCACCTGGACGCTAGGGTGCCCGCGTAGCCATGCCTCCACGGCAGCCGGGGTCCGGCCGGGCAGCACGTCGATGCTCCGCCGGTCTCGGCGTCGATGATCACGGTGGCGTAGCTGGGGCTGCGGCGCAGTGCGAAGTCGTCGGCCCCAGGCACCCACGGCACCGCCGCCTGGACGGGGAAGCCGGAGCAGGGCACGCAGCATCGTGGGCCGGGAGACGGGGACGCCCAGCTTCGCCAGGAGTCGCGTCTGGCCCAGCCCGCTAATTCGCGTGCCGCCGCGCTGACTGCCCGGTCAGCAGCGAGGTACGTGGCTGATAACGGTCCAGGGCAACGGGGACCTGCTCGCGGGAGGCTGGCACCTTGCACTCCGGAGCCGGACCAGAACAACTCGTCACCAACCCAAAGAGCGACAGAGCCGCTTGGCGGACAGACCCCCGCCTCGCAATGGCCGGCCCGCCCACTCCTCCCGTGAGAGGGATGCACGCTCATTCCGGCTCCCTGTATCCGCGCCGCCTCGGCGTGTGGCCTGCCGGGTCAGGGCGGGAACTGGGTGGACGCTGCCATGAACAGGGTGTACAGGTTGCCGTAGTCGGGGTACTTCGCGAGCATGACATCGATTACCTCAGTCGGCGTGCTGGACTTGGCCACCGTCTGGTCGAAGTCCTCGATGTAGCGGCGCGACTGGTCGAGCACGCGCGTGGCGTTGTCGTCGGGCGCCCCGGGATCCTTGTGCCCGGTAATGATCGTAGACGCGTTGAGGGCAGCCACCGCGTCCAGGGACGCGAGCCACGTCATCCGTGTGTCCGGCGTCGAGTTCCGAAGCCACATGTGGATGTTGTTGTAGACAATGTCGCCGGAGCAGATGGTCTGCGTGCCGGGCACGTGCACGATCGTGGCGAGCACGCCGTCGGCACCTCCAATCGTGTGGAACAAGAGGGGGTGATCTTCCAGGTCGAACTCCTGCGAACTGGTCAAGGCGGGCACTGCGGGCGACTGCGAGATCTGCCCGGCGAACCAGGAGTTCCAGTTCGCCATGACTTTGGGGGCGGTCTGATCGCGGGCGTCGCCGACAACCTGTTGATCGGAGGCCACCAGATGAGCGCCGGGGAAGGTGTCCAGCACTGGCCCGGCCCCGAAGAAGTGGTCGGCGTGACCGTGCGTTACGAAGATCACGCTGGGCTGCTTACCTAGGTTCTGCACCCACGCTGCGAGTCGCTGTCCCTCGCTCGTGGTGAGCAGCGCGTCAACGAGGACAGCATCGCGGTCGCCAGAGATCAGCGTCGACGTGCTGGCTGGCCACGTGGCAGGGATGCTGTCATCCCATCCCGGACCACCTGGTATCGGTTTGTACCCGCTATTGAAAACATCGATCGTCAATGAGCTGGCCATGCTGGCTCCTTCCACTCAATGGAGCAATACGCCTGACGCGAGATCTTGACCCGGTACAGGGCTATGGATCTTCGCTCACACCAGTGTGGCGAACGAGCCGTAGCTGGCGTGATCGGGCGCGAGACCGTGCACCCGGCCGCTCGCTCCGTCGGGCTGGAACTGAGCACCCGGCGTCCCGGCATGAAACACCTCGCTGACCTTCGCCCAGAGCGCGGCGAGCTCGTCGCGTGCCGCGTCGATATCGGAGACGATCAAGTACCGGCCCTCTGCTGAGCCCGGCGCGGCGGACGTGATGTTGGTGCCGAATTGGATCGAGCACCCGAGCCGGGCGGCGTGAACTGAACGACCCGCAAGCCATTATCGAAGGGGGAAGTCGGCGTCGAGCCTCCACCCCAGCCCCCGGTATAAGTCCTTTGCCCGGTCCACGTCGGCGACGGGCACGACCACAACCTCCAGTTTCGTGTCCACGAGCGGAGCTCCTCTCCGTTGTGCCAGCAGCGCGTGTGCGTGCCGCCGATTGAGGTCCACGCTGTCAGCTACAGAGAGCCGGTCGTACCCGTGGAGACCCTGGCCGGTGCCCTGGCCCGCAGCTAGTCACCGTGCCCGCGGCGCCGGACAACTTCCCTGGTGAGCGACGCGGACTGCGGCCCGGGCTACTAACTAGCCGTCACCGGCCGGCCGCGATCCCCCATAGCGGCCGTAGCTGCCGCCTGGAGCTGACGCCGAGCTTGCTGAACACCTTGCGCATGTGCCATTCGACCGTGCGGGCGCTGATGAAAAGCTGAGCGCCGATCTCAGAGTTCGACAGGCCGTCACGGGCGAGCCGCGCGATCAGTGCTTCCTGGTCCGTGAGTTGATCGGCGGCATCGGCCGTGCGTCTGCGTACGGTCGCGCCGGCGGCTAGCAGTTCGCGGCGGGTTCGCTCGGCGAAACCCTCCATTCCCATGGCGCTGAACATCTCGTCGGCGAGTGTCAGCTCGCGGCGGGCGTCGATTCGGCGGTTTTCCCACCGGAGCCACTCCCCGTACAGCAGGTGGGCGCGAGCGAGCTCGCCAGCAACCCGTGCCCGGCTGAGGTGCCCGATAGCCTCGCGGAAGCTGTGCTCGGCGACGTCTCCCGTGCTCAGCAGGGCTCGCGAACGGGCTTCGATGCCGAGCGCCCAATCGGTCCGGCACGCCTGCGCCTTCGTGGTCAGCCGCTGGAGGGTCTCCGCCGCCAGGTCGGTCCTTCCGGTTCGCGCGGCCGACTCGATTAGCTCGATCATGCCCCAGTTGTGGGCTACCAACTCCGCCGGGTCCGCGCAGGCGCTGCGGGCGGCGGCAAGTGCCTCTTCGTACTCGCCCAGGCCATTGCACAAGACGGCGTGGGAGTACTCACAGATGGCGACTCCTACTCCCTCGCCGCGGGCGCTTGCCTCACCGATCGTCACGTCGATCAGTTCTCTCCCCGCCCCGGCCTGGCCCCGCCACGCGGTGAGAACCAGCGCGCCGTACGGCGTCTCAGCGATCCCCGCCGCCTCATGTACCGACCGTGATTCCTCGACCAGCGAAGCCGCCGCGGTGAGCTCGCCGCAGAACACGAGGATGGGCGTGCGGGAGCCCAGTGCGAGCGGGAGCTCGCTGAGCGCACCCGTCTTACGGGCCATCTGCAGGTGATGGCCGGACAGGTCGTACGCGCTCTGGTCGTCCCATAGTTCGAGGGCGAGCACGCATCCCTGCCACAACCAGCGCAGGTTCTCTCTGGCCGAGCCCGGGTCGCGGCGGAGCCTGCTCAGGGCGTCCCGGCCCAGCGGAACGGCTGTGGCGTAGTCTTCGGTGAGCGTGACGAAGGCGTCCAGCAGCAAGTCGCCAGGCGTGGACGTCTCGTCCGGCTGGCGAGGCGCGGAACGGACGGCCCGGGCCACCTCGGCGGTGCCGGCGCCCTCGTTGAGCCGGGCCGCGAACTGTGCGGCAGAGAAGGCGTCCAGGTAGGTCTGGCGCGCGAGCTGGAGATTCAGCGGCTGGAGACGTTCGGCCGCAGTCAGCATCAGCAGCGTGGCTTCCCCGCCCCGGCTGGAAGCGAAGGCTAGCTGAGCACATACCAGGTCGATCTGGGCCCGTTGCAGCTCACCGACCGGCCCGTCGCGGGCGATGTTAATCAGGGTCCGGGTGGCCTCAAAGGCGCCGGCCTGGACGTTTGCGAAGGCGGCGGACAGCGCGCGCCGGGTCCGCGCCGCGGGAAGCGGGGTCAGCTCGGTCGCGCGGGTCAGGAACGCGGCGGCGGCCGCGAGCCCGGCCCGGGCCTGGGCCCGGCCGGCCGACTGTTCCAGTTCGGCCGCCACCTGTTCATCGGGCCCGACGGTGGCGCGGGCACGGTGCCAGGCTCGCCGGTCCGGGTCGGCCCGGGCGTCGGTGGCATCGGCGAGGGCCCGATGCACACGGCGGCGGTCGGCGGCGTTGCCTGCCTGGTAGGCAGCTGACCGGACCAGCGGGTGAGCGAACTCCCAGCGAATGCGCACCTGAACAAGCCCCGCGTCCGCTGCGGGAGCAGCCGCTATCATGTCGATTCCCAGCCCGCCGATGGCGCGGCGGAGCAGCATCGGATCGCCGAGGGGATCGGCGGCCGCGGTCAGGACAAGTAGCTGGGTGTCGGCTGGCAGCAGGCGCAGACGCTGGACGTAGCTTTGCTCGATCTTGCCTGCGACCGGCTGGCCGGCGGGCAGCCCGAATCCGCCGGCGAGATCTGCCGCCTGCCAGGTGCGCGGCAGCTCGAGGAGCGCCAGGGGGTTGCCGTGGCTCTCCGTGATGATCTGATCGATGATGGCAGCGTCGATTGGGCCGTGCATGTGGTCCAGCAGCAGTGCGCGTGCGTCGCGATCACTGAGTCCGCGGATGTCCAGCGCGGGCAGGCCGGCCAGCACGCCGTCTCCGATGCCGGCGCGCGACGCGCACACCAGCGCGACCCGCTCGGCGAGCAGGCGGCGCGCCACGAAGGCGAGCATCTGCGCGGAAGCGCCATCCAGCCACTGCGCGTCATCGACGATGCAGGCCAGCGGCTGCTGCTCGGCGGCTTGCGCCACCAGCGTCAGCGTGGCCAGTCCCACCAGGAGCCGGTCGGGTGCGGGACCAGCGCTCATCCCGAACACGGTCGCGAGCGCGTCGCGTTGCGGGGCTGGCAGCTCGTCGACATGGTCCAGCAATGGAGTACAGAGCTGATGCAGCCCGCCATAGGCCAGGTCCATTTCCGACTGCACCCCTGCGGCCGACACGATCCCCCACTCACCTCCCCTTCCCGTCTCACCGGCTATCCGGCCTGACAGGTGGCCCAGCAAGGCGCTCTTGCCCACCCCCGCCTCGCCGCGCACGACGAGGACGCGACTTGCACCCGCAAGCACGTCAGCCAGGAGCCGGTCCAGCGCGGCACACTCAGCACGACGTCCGAGCAACTCGCCCACAGCACGACTCCTTGGGTCTGCCTTTACCTTCAGTCTCCACCACCTTTACCCGGCAGTCTCCATCACGCGGCCGTCGCCTGGCCAGACCTGGCGTGTAGCGCCTGCTGACCGCGATGTGCCCCTCCTGCGCGGTGAGCGCGCTGACCTGCATGGCCGTGCACTGACGCACGATCTCACCGGTGGCCAGCAGCTCGCGCCGGCGCGTTCGGCGAAGGCCTCGGCTCCCATGGCGGCCAGCATGTCGTGGGCAGTCCTCAGCTGCTCACGGGCGTCGGCGTGGCGGTTCTCGCCGCGCAGCCACTCGCCGTACAGGAGGTGCGCACGGGCCAACCCGGGCCGCAGCCGGGTGTGACCGAGTCGGTCGATCGCCTTGCGGTAGAGGGCTTCGGCGGTCTCAGCCGGGCTCAGCAGCGCGCGGCAGCGTGCTTCGATGCCGAGTCCCCAGTCGGTACCGCCTGCCCGGGTGAATTCCGCCAGTTGCCCCAGAACTTCGGCCGCCGGGTCCGCATCCCCGCTGCGCACGGCAGCCTCGATGAATTCGGGCATCGCCCACATGGAGACATAGATCGTGAACGTGTCCTCGCTGGCCTGCCGGGCGGCCGCCATCGCTTCGGGGTACCGGCTGAGGCCGTTGTAGCCGATGGCAGCCATCCACAGCGCGTACGCCACCGCGATGCCCTGACCCCCAGCGGTGGCCGTGGCGATGGTGGCCTCGAGCAGCGGAGCGGCCTCGGCCTGGTTACCCCGGTAGGGTGCCAGCATCATCGCGGTGAAGGGGGCGGCGCGGCTGCCGGTAACCTCACAGACTGCATCGGCCTCCGCGTTCAGTGCGCTGGCCGCCGCGAAATCACCACTCCAGACGGCAGCCGTGCCCAGCGCACCCAGAAGGACCGGTAGCTGCTCGAGGGCACCGATGTCACGGGCCAGCCCCACCTGGCGCTCGAGCATCGCGCCAGGGGTTGTAGTCCCACCGGGAACGCGCGCAGGCGCTGGGCTCCGCCGGGCGCGAAGGGGACGATGATCGTCAGCTCCGAGACCTTGCCCGGCCGGCTCCCGACCCGGCCGGCGCTCTCCACCGGCGGCGGCGTCTTGGACGCGTCAGACGTCAGTCTGCTGAGAACGTTCTCCAGCGCCATCCTGGCCGCTCCGGCGCGTCGGCGAACAGCTCTCGCAGCTGGCTGATCTTCTGCTCGACGGTCAGGTCCTGCCCGGACTCGGTCACGGTCGGTGTTCCGGTTGCCAGGTCAGCCATTTCCTTTCGTTTTCCTTCGGCTTGTGCGCTCTGGTAATCCATTGGCCTAGCGGCAACGGCGCCAACTGCCCGAGACCGCGCGACTGGCGGTTCTCTTCGCGTTTCAGGCCAAGCTGTCGGCTTCTTCGATCGCATGGACGAAGTCGAGCGGCGCCTCTTGCGGCAGGTTGTGGCCGATGCCGCCGGCGAGTGTCCGGTGCATGTACTTGCCGGTGAACCGCGCAGCGTAGTCGGCGGGATAAGGGTGCGGCGCACCGTTCGCGTCGCCCTCGAGCGTGATCGTCGGCACGGAGATCGCCGGGAAGGCCGCGAGCCGCTGCTCGAGTACGTCGAACCGCGGTTCGCCAGCGGCGATGCCTAGCCGCCACCGGTAGTTGTGGATGACGATATCGACGTGGTCGGGATTGTCGAACGCGGCCGCGCTGCGCTCGAACGTGGCATCGTCGAAGCGCCACGCCGGCGACGCAGTGTGCCAGATGAGCCGGCCGAAGTCATGGCGATATGCCTGGTAGCCGGCCCGGCCGCGCTCGGTGGCGAAGTAGTACTGGTACCACCACGCCTGCTCGGCTTCCGGCGTCAACGGTGCCTCGCCGGCCGCCTGGCTGCCGATAAGGTAACCGCTCACCGATACCATCGCCCGGCAGCGCTCCGGCCAGAGCGCGGCCATGACGTTGACTGTCCGCGCACCCCAGTCGAAGCCGCCCACGATCGCCTCGTCGATGCCGAGGGTGTCCATCAACGCGATCGCATCGACGGCCAGCACGGACTGCTGCCCGTTCCGGGGCGCATCCTCGGATAGGAAGCGCGTCGCGCCGTGCCCCCGGAGGTAGGGGACGAGCACGCGGTACCCGGCCGCGGCGAGCGGGGGCGCGACGTCGGCGTAGCTGTGGATGTCGTATGGCCATCCGTGGAGCAGCAGCACTGCCCGTCCGCCGGGCGGCCCGATGCCGACGTAGCCGACGTCGAGCACGCCGGCGGCGATTCGCTGCACCGGACCGAACGCCTTCGCATCACCTGCGGCTGCCGTAGCTGCCCCCGCGGCCAGCGCGCTCATGTCATCGCCCTGACCGCACCGGACGATGACCTTGGCCACGTCCGCGGGCTGCGACGCAGGGACCGCGTGCGAGGCGTCGATCTCGACGATCTCGCTTCCCGCGCGCTTGGCCATGTCGCGTTCGGCGTCAGGGTGGATGGCGTGATCGGCTGTGGCGACGATCACCCAGGACGGCAGGGTCTTCCACGCCGGCGTGCCGGCGACGGCAGTCGTGAAGGCGTCGAGCGACGCCGGCCGCTGCGTGCGCGCCAGCATGTCGGCCACGTCCGCGGGCAGGTCGGCGCAAACCGCGCCGTGGAACAACAGGCGCTCAACGAACGTGTCGGTTGCCTGCTCGCCGCGTTCGTTGGTGTAGGTGAAGGTGCGCTGTGCGGCAGCCAGCGGCACGTCGGGGTAGCGGGCGTTGATCGCCGCTATCGTCTCGCCGGCCTCGGGCGCGAAGGCAGCGACGAACACCAGCCCGACGACGCCTTTCGCGTCGCTGCCCGTCTGACTGATGACGGCGCCGCCGTAGGAGTGGCCGACCAGAACGGCCGGGCGACCGAGTTCCTCCACGAAGCCGGTGAGGTACGCAGCGTCGACGCCGACTCCTCGCAGCAGGTTCGCCCGCGCCACTACGTCGATGCCGGCCGCCTCAAGCTCGGCGATGACGCCATTCCAGCTCGAGGCGTCGACGAACGCGCCATGGACCAGCACGACGGTCGGCGTCGTGTCGGTGTGAGTACTGTCAGACATGTCCTGCTCCCTTTATGAGCTCGGGATTGAATCGGGATGCGACGCCGGCGACGGCGTGCGTGTCATCCGGCCGCCCAGAACGCGCAGTGGTGCGCGGCGGCGAAGTCCGTCTCGACCGTTGACTGCATCGGCACGAGCGACAGCACCTTCGCCCCGTCGCCGAACGACGGCCAGGGCAGTGCGCGCGACGACGGGTCGCCACGGGCGGCGAAGTTCGCCCAAGCCGCCCGCATGCTGGCGGCGAGCGCCTGCTGGTCGGCGCTGAGGATGGCAGGGTGCGGCGCGTTCGGCTGGTCGAACAGATACGGGAGTTCTGTCCCGTGCGTCGCTATGGGTGGCAGCACCCCGGGCGGTGCGACGTTCACTGGCGCGTGGTCGTCGTTGAACTGGTATGCGTACGTCGGAACGCGGCTGGAAGTCCAGCGGTCAAGCTGCAGGGCCGGGCACGCGAAGTTCGCGTCCGCGACGAGTGTGCTGAAGGCCAGGTCCGGCGAGGCGCCGGGCGGGTATTCGGCCGCGATCGCTGCGGCGCGTGTGTCCGACACACCCAGTACCGAGGCGATGTTGGTCTCGTAGTTCGCGCTGCTCACCGGCCGATCGGGCACCGGAACGTCCGTCCCGCCGCTGACGGCGATACCGAGAGCGTCCACGAAGATCATTTCCTCGTCGTGGGTAATGCCGTTGAGGATCGGCACCCGGGCGAAATGCCCGTGGGCGATCGCCATCCCGATCGACTGGGTGAGCACCGAGCCGTCGACGACGCCCGGGATCTCGACGCCGAAGTTGCTGACCAGGTCGCTGACTGGCGCTCTGCGCAGGCACCGCGCGGTCTGGTCCGTGCAGCCGACGGCAGTAGCGAACTTTTCGCCGGCGGCCTCAGCCGCCACTAGCGGCTGCTGGGTCAGCGCGAACGACCCGCTCTGCACGATTGCCCGCTGGAAGAGCCCGCGTCCGCCGGGCGAGACTAGTTGGGCGAGTACCGATAGGCCCCCGGCCGACTGGCCGGCGATGGTCACGTTGTGCGGGTCACCGCCGAACCGCGCGATGTTGCGCTGAATCCAGCGCAGGGCCGCCTGCTGGTCCATCAAGCCGTAGTTGCCGGCCGGGCCGCCCGGCCGGGAGGCGAACGCCGGGTGCGCGAGGAAGCCGAGCGCGCCGAGACGGTAGTTGATCGTGACGACGACCGTGCCATCCGCCGCGAGCTTGGAGCCGTCGTAGTTGCGGGCGCCGTCCTGGACGAGACCTCCGCCGTGGATCCACACGAGCACCGGCCTGCCGTCACCGCTGTTGCTACGCGACGTTGGCGTGTAGACGTTCAGGTACAGGCAGTCCTCACTGATCGGCCCGGGCGGAAGGTAGGGATTGTTCATCGTTTGCTGCGGGCAGCTAGGTCCGAACTGCGTCGCGTCCCGGACTCCTGACCAGGCCGCCGGCTGCGGTGGCCGCCACCGCAAGTTCCCCGTCGGCGGGGCCGCGTACGGCAGCCCCAGGAAGGAATCCACCCTCGCGACGCCGGCGCCGCGGACGAGGCCACCATCAACGCGGACGATCGGGTTGGCCTGGCCTGACACGGGAGACGCGACCGCGCTACCGGCACCGGCCCCCAGGACGGTTGCCGCGACGCCGACCGCCGACGCTGCGAGCAACGCAGCCCGGCGGAGACGGCGCGAACGGGTTGCCTTCATGGTCGTTCACTCCTTCGGTCCCGTTCCGAAGCCGTTTCGGCCATTCCTTCCGGTTTCTTCGGCCCGGTCGCCATCAACGATCGCGGTCCGCGCGCCCGATCGGCCCCGTCTGAACCCTGGGCTGCCCACGGGCCGGACCCTGGCAATCCTCGGGGGGGTCCCCGGGGCCCCGCAGCCGGGAACCGCACACCAGGGCATCCGCCAGGGTCTTCCCGGGGGTGATCCGCCGCCCGTAGAGCGACCCTTTTACCAGGTCCAGTGCGAGTGCGGAGGAGGCCAGCGATGGCTGAGGGGTACCGGACGCTGCGAGTCGTCCCGGCCGACCCGGGTGTGCTGAGCGTGGTGATTGACGCGCCGCCGATGAACCTGATCGGGCCGGAACTGGTGCGCGACCTGGTTGGGTTGTTCGGCGTGCTGGAATCCGATCAGGACATCCGTGTCATGGTGCTGGAGAGCGCCGACCCGGAGTATTTCATCCCGCACGTCGACCTGACCAAGGTCGCGGAGTACACCGCCGAGGCGGCCAAGGCGGGGGGCGCCGGCGACGCGTCGCTGGGCATGCTGTGGCACAAGCTCAGCGAGCTGCCGGTCGTGACGATCGCCAAGCTCCGCGGCCGGGCCCGCGGCGCGGGCAGCGAGCTGGCGCTGGCGTGCGACATGCGGTTCGCCGCGCGGGAGAACGCCATCCTGGGGCAGATCGAGGTCGGCGCGGGCGCGGCTCCCGGCGCGGGCGGCGTGCAGCACCTGGCCCGGCTGCTAGGGCGGGGCCGGGCCATGGAGGCGATTCTGGGTGCGGACGACTTCGACGCCGAGACGGCCGAACGGTACGGCTGGGTCAACCGCGCCTTGCCCGACGCCGACCTGGACGCGTTCGTGGCCCGGCTCGCCCGGCGCATCGCCTCGTTCCCCGCCGACGGGGTGCTCACCGCCAAGCAGGTGCTCAACGAGGTGACCATGCCCGCCTCGGACGCCATCCGCGCAGACGCCGTCCGGTTCCGCCAGCTCGTCGCCGCCGACGCCGCCCAGGCTCGCACGGCGGCCCTGTTCGCCCAGGGCCTGCAGACCCGTGGCCCGCTCGAACTCGACCTGGGCGACCGCATCGGAGCCCTCTGACCGACAAGCAGATCCGGCGCGCTGACCACGACAGGAGACCTGCCATGCGCATCAGAAAGAACCCGGTACCCCGCTCGCGGCGGTGGTAGCTGGCCTGCTGGCGGGGCCCGTGGGTACCGTGTGCCTGGATACCGTCCAGTACCGTCACGCAGGTGGGACGGATAGCCCGCTGGCCTGAGAATCGCGCCGGTCGAGAACTGGGAGACGGCTCCTGGCCCGCGGCAGCTGGCCAAGCGCGTGCTCGAGGGCTTACCCAGCGCAAGATCCCAGACCGTTTGACCTGGCTGACCAGCACCATCGCTCACTGGGCTTACGGATCGGGCGGCGGGTGCGGCCTACGGCATCGTGGCCGGGTCACAGCCCACGCCGTATCCCTGGTACGGCGTACCGCTCGGCGCTGCGGTGTCCGCCAACGACTACATCGCCCTGCGGCAGCCGGGCTCTACAAGCCGATCTGGGATTACGACGCCACGACCCTGGCCTGGGATCTCGGCGCCCACCTGGCCTACGGCGCGGGCACCGGGACCACGTTCTGGTTGCAGACCAGGGCCGCATAGGCCGCTATGGGTCCGTGGGTAACGAGCGCTCACCCCTCTACGAGCCGCTGGCCGCCGTCGATATCGAAGGTCGCGCCGGTGACAGCGGTGCTGGTCATGAGGTGGACGGCCAACGCGGCGATGCCTGCCGGGCCGACGACGCGGCCGGCAGGCCGCGTGCCGGCAGGCAGCGTCCCGGCGCAGCCTGCCGCGATCAGGTTGACCCGGATGGGCGCGACCTCAAGCGCGAGGTCCCTGGTCACGGCAGAAAGGGCGGCTGTGACCGCCGCAGTGAACGCGACGCCCACTGCGGCGCGGCGGCCGCAGGCGCCGCCCAGAAATAGCAGGGTGCCTGCCGGGCGGACCTTACTCGCGGCGTGCCCGGCGACCTGCAGCGCCAGCAGGAGATGGGCGTCGACGTCGCGGCGCGCCGCGACGGGGTCGAACTCGGCCAGCGGCGCGTGGTAGGGACCAGGACCGGTGATCAGCAGGTGGTCGATGGGCGCGGGCAACGCGTCGAAGAACCGCCGGAGCCGGCCGAAGTCGGTGGCATCGAAGGCGGCAATGCTGGCCCCGAGCTCGAGGCCAGCACGGTACACGCGGTCCGGGTTGCGGGCGGTAAGGATGATGTCCGCTCCCCGGGCGCGGGCGAGCCGGGCCGTCTCGAGCCCGATGCCGGAGCTGCCCCCGATGACAAGGACGGTCTGCCCGGACAGGTCACGCCGGCACTGTACGGGCGGGGAGTTGCTCGAGGCGGCCATGGTTCCTCCAGACGTCGGCAGCCCGGTTCGGGTCACACTGGCAGCGTCAGGACTCACTCTTGCGCTTCGGCTGCTGCGTCGCCCCCGGGAGACACCCTGGCGCGACCCTTGGTCTGCGGGGTTCCTCAGGCCCAGCCGCAGATATACGCTCTGCTAATAGCGGCTCGGCGTGGAGTCGTTGAACCGGGGGGGGCCGCCGACGAGTCAGGATGCCCGCCCACCCCCGAAGCTCCTCGGACGCCGAAGCGAGTGTCAGGAGCTCGACCGCCTGCTGGCCGACGCGCTCGCCGGCCGGAGCCGGGTCGCTGTTGTGCGGGGCGAGGCGGGCGTGGGGAAGTCCGCGCTGCTGGATTACCTGTCCGGCCGGTCCGCCGGCTGGCATGTCGTCAAGGCGGCCGGCGTGGAGTCGGAGATGGAGCTGGCCTATGCCGGCCTCCACCAGCTTTGCGCGACCATGCTGGACCATCTCGGCCCGCTGCCCGCTCCGCAGCGAGACGCGCTCGCGACGGTGTTCGGCCGCAGCGCCGGCCCTGCGCCCGGCAGGTTCCTGGTCGGGCTGGCCGCACTGACGCTGTTCGCCGAGGTCGCCGAGCAGCAGCCGCTGGTCTGTATTGTCGAAGACGCGCAGTGGCTCGACCAGGCCTCGGCGCAGATCCTGGGGTTCGTCGCGCGCCGCCTGTTCGCCGAGCGGGTCGCGGTCGTGTGCGCCGCGCGGACGGGGGCCGGCGATGACGTTCTCGCGGGGCTTCCTGGGCTGCCGATCCGCGGGCTCGGCGACAGCGATGCCCGCGCGCTGCTGCTGGCCAACGTGCCCGGCCCCCTGGATGCCCGTGTGTGCGACCAGATCGTCGCAGAAAGTCACGGCAATCCGCTCGCCCTGCTCGAGTTGCCGCGCACGTGGAACGTCGCCGGCCTGGCCGGCGGGTTCGGCCTTCCCGGCGGTCATCCGGTCGTCGGCCGGATTGAGCAGAGCTATGTGCGGCGCCTTCAGCTGCTCCCTTCCGACACGCGATTGCTTGTCCTCATGGCTGCCGCAGAGCCCCTCGGCGACCGCGTCCTGCTGCACCGTGCCGCAGGGGCGCTCGGGATCGACATCGCGGCGGCGGGCCCTGCACAGGACGGCGGGCTGCTCGAGCTGGGCGGACGCGTCGAGTTCGCGCACCCACTGGTCCGGTCGGCCGCCTACCGCTCGGCAGCCGCCGACGACCGGTGCCGCGTGCATCGTGCCCTGGCCGATGCCACCGCCGCCGAGACCGACCCGGACCGGCGGGCCTGGCACCGCGCCCGAGCCACCCTGGGACCCGACGAGGAGGTTGCCACCGAGCTCGAACGCTCGGCCGGCCGTGCCCAGGCTCGCGGTGGTGTCGCCGCGGCGGCGGCATTCCTGACCCGGTCTGCCGAGCTCACGGTCGATGCGGCGCGGCGCGCCGAGCGCGCGCTGGCCGCGGCGCGGGCGAGTTTCCAGGCCGGCGCGTTCGAGGCGGCTCTCGAACTCGTGACCGCGGCGCAGGCCGGGCCGCTGGATGAGCTGCAAAGCGCCCGGGTGGACCTGGTGCACGGTCAGCTTGCCTTCGCTTCGGGTCTTGCCAGCGATGCTCCGCCGTTGCTGCTGAAGGCCGCGAGGCGGCTCGAGCCAATCGACCCCGGTCTCGCGCGCGAGACCTACCTGACAGCCTGGGGCGCGGCGTCCGTCGCCGCCGGGCAGGCTGCGGGAAGGGGCGTCCTGCTGGAGATCTGCCGCGCCGTCCGGGCGCTCCCTCCGAGGCCGGGTGCTCCGCGTCCCCTCGACCTGCTGCTCGACGGGCTCGCCCTGCTGACCACCGACGGACACGCCGCCGCGACTCCGGTGTTGCAGCGGGCAGCGACAGCGCTCGCCGGCATCCCGGCGGAGGACGTCGTGCGCTGGGGCTGGATGGCCCCGGCGGCCAGCAACGCCGTCTGGGACAACGACGGCGCGCATGCGATCTCCGCGAGGCACGCCCAGCTTATCCGTGATGCCGGCGCACTTGCGGAGCTGCCGCTCTACCTCTCCGCGTTGGGCCTAGCATCCGCGTGGATGGGCGACTTCGCGGGTGCCGCCTCGAACATCGCGGAGGCCGAAAGCGTCGCGGCGGCGACCGGGAGCCACTTCGCGCCCTACACGCTGCTGAGGCTCCGGGCGCTGCAAGGGAGGGAAGCCGAGGCCTCCGCGGCGATCGAGCAAGCCGCCGCCGGAGGGCCAAGCGCGGCGCTCTACGCGCAGTGGGCGGCCGCGGTCCTGTACAACGGCCTGGCCCGCTATAAGGAGGCGGCGTGGTCGGCCTGCCAAGCCACTTCGAACACCTTCGAGTACTGGGTGTCTGTGTGGGCGCTGCCCGAGCTGGTCGAGGCGGCCATGCATGTGGGAGACGCCGAACTCGCACGCGATGCGCTGGAGCGGCTCGCGGAGACGACCCAGCCGGCCGGCACCGACTTCGCGCTGGGCATCGAGGCCCGCTCCCGGGCACTGCTGAGCGACCTCACCGGCGCCAACGACTTGTATCGCGAAGCGATCGAGCGGTTTAGCCGTACGCGGCTGCGTCCGGAGCTCGCGCGCACGCATCTGCTCTATGGGGAGTGGCTGCGCCGCGCGGGCCGACGCGTCGACGCGCGCGAGCAGCTCCGCGCCGCCCACCACCTGTTCGACGCGATCGGCATGGAGGCGTTCGCCGAGCGCGCCCGCCGCGAGCTGCTGGCGACAGGCGAGAAGGCGCGGAAGCGTAGCGCCGGGACGCACGAGGAGCTCACGCCGCAGGAGGAGCAGATCGCCCGGCTCGCCCGCGACGGCCTTTCGAACCCGGAGATCGGCGCGCAGCTGTTCGTCAGCGCGCGCACGATCGAATGGCACCTGCGGAACGTGTTCGCGAAGCTCGGTATCACCTCGCGCAGGCAGCTCCAGACAGCGCTGCCCGAGGACCATCGGGCCGCCGGCACGCGCACTAGCCGACCTGACGGTTAGCAAGCCACGAGCGGCGCCGCTGAAGCACCGAGTCAAATCGAGTGGCCCGTCTTGCTCAGCTTTACTGGATCGCG
The DNA here is from genome assembly GCA_025964635.1 of Actinomycetes bacterium. Lineage (GTDB taxonomy): Bacteria > Actinomycetota > Actinomycetes > Streptosporangiales > Streptosporangiaceae > RYN-230. The sequence continues at coordinate 16,861 of JAOPYP010000785.1, forward strand.
GGCGCCACCGGTCATCAGCGCCGTGAACGAGACCGCGTAGCAACCTGATCGGCTTGTCGCGCGGAGACCAGCGCAGCGTAACCGCAAATGGTGCGCCAGCCGGGACGATACTCGCTGAACCGCGCGTATCCCCGAGTCCCACGCGCGAACAAACGCTGAAGGTCATCTCTTGCTAGGCCGCCGGCCGCTTGCTCAGGAAGTGGGCGCAGTGGATTACTTTCGACATCTGGGGACGCTTCGTTCAGGTTGCGCGCTTCGTCGAGCAATTCACCCGTCTTCTGGTCGTCAATCGTCCAGCCGAAGCCGCCTGATACTGCCCAGGAAGATCAACCCGGCCCGGCTACCATCCAGGCGGAGTCGCCCGGAGCCAGATAACAGACCCTCCGAGAAACCGGGGAGCACACGTGCACGAACCGCGCTCAGCCTGGGAGGTCCTCCGGGCGCTTGGCGGCGAGCTGGCCGTGCAGCAGGCCGGTGGACTGGCCGACCTCGATAAGGTATCCGTCCGGGTCCCGCATGTAGCAGCGGATCTCCGCTCCCCGGTCGATCGGCG
>JAOPYP010000798.1 GCA_025964635.1 Actinomycetes bacterium
CTTTCGCCTGGGCGAGGGCTTCGCGGGCCAGCTGCGCCGGGGTGGGTGCGGCCGCCCCGGGCTGACCCGGTGCGGGCTCGACGGGTCCGGGCTCGACAGGTCCGGGCTCGACGGGTCCGGAGCCGGCTTGCCCGGGCTGAGCTGGGCCGGCCGGGTCGTCAGCCGGCATGGGTCACCGCCCCATCCGCAACGGAAAACCTCGTTCCCTGCAAGGCCGCCGGGACGTCCTCGGGAACCGCGGCGGTGACCAGGACCTGTTCCGCGCCGGCCACGAGGCTGGCCAGCCGGTCCCGGCGGCCCGTGTCCAGTTCGGCGAACACGTCGTCGAGCAGGAGAACCGGGTCGTCACCGTCCGCCCGGAGCAGCTCAAAACCGGACAGGCGCAGCGCCAGGGCCATGGACCAGGACTCGCCGTGGCTCGCGTAGCCGCGGGAGGGCAGCTCGCCGATACCCAGGTCCAGGTCGTCCCGGTGCGGGCCGACCAGGCACACCCCGCGCTCCAGCTCATCCGGGCGGGACCGGGCCAGCGCCTCCCGCAGGCCCTGCGCCAGCTGCGCGCGGTCAGCCGGCGGATCGCCGGCCGGCGGCTCGTCGCGGTCGGCTGCCTCACCGGCGGTGGCCTCGCTCCTGGCGCTGCCTCGCTGGCGGTAGGTGATGGTGGCCGCCACGTCGTCGCCGGACACCGCGGCGTAGCTCCTGGTCAGCAGCGGCCGGAGCGCCGCGGTGAGCACGAGGCGGCCGGCGAGCAGCTCGGCGCCCTTCACCGCGAGGTGCTCGTCCCACGCGTCGAGTGCACCCGCCAGCCCCATCCCAGCCGGGCTGGCGGCCTCGTCGCCGAGGGGGTCACCGGCCGCGTCCGGCCCGGACGGCCGGGCCCGGCCGAACCCGCGGGACCCCGTCCGGGCCCGGGCCGACTTGAGCAGGGCGGTGCGCTGCCGGACCACCCGCTCGTAGTCGCTGCGCACCCCGGCGAACCGGGGCGCCCGGGCGACGAGGAGCTCGTCGAGGTAGCGGCGGCGCTGATCGGGATCGCCCTTGACCAGGGCCAGGTCCTCGGGGGCGAACAGCACGGTGCGGAGGACCCCGAGCACCTGGCGGGGCCGCGGCACCGCGACCCGGTTCACCCGGGCCCGGTTGGCCCGCCCGGGGTTGATCTCGATCTCCACCAGGCTGTCCCGTTCGGCCGAGGTGATCGCGGCCCGCAGGATGGCCCGCTCCGCGCCCCGCCGCACCAGCGGCGCATCGGTGCCGACCCGGTGGCTGCCGAGGGTGGAGACGTAGCCCGCGGCCTCGACCACGTTGGTCTTGCCCTGCCCGTTCGCGCCCAGCAGGGTGCTCACACCCGGGCCGAGGGCCAGCTCCGCCGCCGCGTAGGACCGGAAGTCGGTAAGCGCCAGGCGGGTCAGGTGCACATCAGCAGACTAATGGGCTGGACCCGCTTCCCACCGCGGCGGCTTGCCGCCGTTCGGCGCGAAGCGGCGCCCGGCGGGCCGTCCCCCCGGGCTAACTCACCCACCCAGGCGGATCGGCATCAGCAGATACCGGAAGTCGGGCTGCTCGTCGGGCGCGGGCTTGCCGGTGATCAGGGCGGGCTTGCCTGACTCGGTGAACGAGACCCGGGTGATGTCGGAATCCAGCGCGGTCAGCCCGTCCAGCAGGTACTGCGGGTTGAACGCGATCTGGATGTCATCACCCTCGAAGCTCGCGTCGATGACCTCCTCGGCCTGCGCCTCGTCCCCCGTCCCGGCCTCGAGCACGAGCTGCCCCGCGGAAAACGACAGCCGGACCGCGGTGTTGCGCTCGGCGACCAGGGCGACCCGCTTCACGGCCTCGGCGAACGACGGGGTGGCGAGTTCGGCTACCGCGTTCACCTGCTTGGGCAGCAGGGACTCGTAGCGCGGGAAGTCGCCGCCGAGCAGCCGGGTGGTGGTCCGGCGGCCGCCGCCCTCGAACCCGATCATCCCCTCGCCGCCGGCGCCCTCCTCGCCGGGCAGCGCCAGCGCGATGGACACTTCCGCGCCGGCGGTCAGCGCCCGGGCCGTGTCGGCCAGCGCCCGGGCCGGGACCAGCACCGCCGCGGACAGGTCCGGCCGGGCCGGGGTCCAGCGCAGCTCGCGGACCGCGAGCCGGTAGCGGTCGGTGGACACCAGCGTGAGGGTCTCGCCCTCGATCTCGATCCGGACCCCGGTCAGCGCGGGCAGGGTGTCGTCTCGCCCCGCCGCGGTGGCGGACTGGCTCACCGCGGACGCGAACGCGTCACTCCCGATCGAGCCCGCCGGAGGGGGCATCTCGGGCAGGGTCGGGTAGTCCTCGGTCGGCATGGTCAGCAGGGTGAACGTGGCGCTGCCACACGCCAGCGTGGCGCGCGCGCCGTCGGTGGTGATCTCGACCGGGCGGGCAGGCAGGCTGCGGGTGATCTCCGCGAGCAGGCGGCCAGAGACCAGCGCCTCGCCTTCCTCCTCCGCGTCCACCGGCACCCGGGCCTGCGCCGAGACGTCGTAGTCGAAGCTGGACAGGGTCAGGTCCGCGGCCGCCTGCAGGCGGATGCCCGCCAATACCGGGACCGCGGGCCGGGCTGGCAGGGCGCGGGCCGTCCAGGCCACGGCTTCGGCCAGTACATCGCGTTCTACCTGGATCTTCACCGGAAGCTGCCTCCCCTTCTGGAGATTTATCCGCTCAGGCTCAGGCTCGGGCACCGGTTTGGAGCGGCCCACCTCGTGGGTATCTGTTCCGGCGACTGGGTCGGAAGGGCTGCGGCAGGCGCGTTGGCATGAGCGGCCCGGGGACTTGCCTGTTGCGTTGTTGCTTTCATTGATAGAGAGAAGTACGTAGTCGCAATAGGGTCGGTGGACGCTGGGGACAGACGCTGTCTTCCCAGCTCACGGCCGGAATGCGCGTCCACAGTAGCTGTGCCTGACGGGGCTCCGGCGGGGGACGCGCTGGGGACGGCGGGCCGATTCCCGCAGTTTCCCCGGCGGCTTCCCACCGCTTTCCCCGCGTTGTCCTCCGTTCGTCCCAAGGCTATCCACAGAGATTTCCACAGCCTGTGTGTACTGATTGTGACGGACAGCGCTGTTCTGTGGTTGTTCACCCCGACCGCGCCTGCTGTTTGATTCGGTTGGTGAGTTCGGTCACCTGGTTGTAGATGGATCGCCGTTCCGCCATCAGGTTGCGGATTTTCCGGTCCGCGTGCATCACGGTGGTGTGGTCGCGGCCGCCGAACTGCTGCCCGATCTTCGGCAGCGAGAGGTCGGTCAGTTCGCGGCACAGGTACATGGCGATCTGCCGGGCGGTCACCAGCACCCGGGACCGCGAGGTACCGCACAGGTCGTCAATGGACAGGCCGAAATACGAGGCGGTCTGCCCCATGATCGTGGCCGCCGTGATTTCCGGGCCCTGGGCCTCAGGGATGAGGTCCTTGAGCACGATCTCCGCGAGCTGCAGGTCGACGGTCTGCCGGTTCAGGCTGGCGAAAGCGGTCACCCGGATCAGGGCGCCTTCCAGCTCCCGGATATTGGTCGAGATACGGCTGGCGATGTACTCCAGGGCCTCGGGGGGCGCGTTCAGCCCTTCCTGGACCGCCTTCTTCCGCAGGATCGCGATGCGCGTTTCCAGTTCCGGCGGCTGGACGTCCGTGATCAGTCCCCACTCGAACCGGCTGCGCAGCCGGTCTTCCAGGGTGACCAGCCGCTTGGGGGCCCGGTCACTGGAGATCACGATCTGCTTGCTGGCGTTATGCAAGGTGTTGAAGGTGTGGAAGAACTCTTCCTGGGTTCCTTCTTTGTTCTCCAGGAACTGGATGTCGTCCACCAGGAGCACGTCCACGTCGCGGTACCGGCGCCGGAACCCGTCCTGCTTGCCGTCCCTGATCATGTTGATGAAATCGTTGGTGAACTCTTCGGAGCTCACGTACCGGACCTTCACGCCGTGGTAAAGGCTTTGCGCGTAGTGGCCGATGGCGTGCAGCAGATGGGTCTTGCCGAGGCCGGAGTCGCCGTAGATGAACAGCGGGTTGTAGGCCTTGGCCGGCGCCTCGGCGACCGCGACCGCTGCGGCGTGGGCGAACCGGTTGCTCGAGCCGATCACGAAGGTCTCGAACGTGTACTTGGGATTGAGCCGGGCCTGGGTGGGCCGGGGCGCGCCCGGCAGCGGCCCGGGCGGGCCGGCGTGCTGCGGGCGGCCAGCCAGCGCATCGAAAGGGCCGCCCAGCGAAGGTCCGCCTCCTGAGCCGGGGTCCAGCCGGCCGGGCATGGCGGAGTGCGGGTCACCCGGGCGGCCCGGTTACGTCGTGCCGGGCAGGCCCGTGCTGCCTAGAGAGCCCGTGCTGCCGAGGGAACCGGCGCTGCCGAGAGAGCCGGCGCTGCCCAGGGATCCCGTGCTGCGCAGGGAACCACCGTCGTCCAGGGGGTCCGCCGCCCGGGGAACCCTGGGGCTCATCGGGCCGTCCATGGTGCCGGGCATCCCGGCCTGCCCATCCTGGCCCGCGGCCGGGCCGGGATCAGCCGGAGCGGCGGGGAAGGCCGTCGCCGCGGTGATCGCGGTGGGGTCCACCGTCACGGCCAGCTGGATGCTGCGGCCCAGTTCCCGGGACAGCGCGTGGGTAATGAGCGCCCGCAGCCGCGTCTCCAGCTGTTCCTTGACGAACTCGTTGGGCGTCGCGATGAGCGCCGTGTTCTCGACCAGCCCGAGTGGGCGGGTCAGTTTGAGCCACGCCCGCTGGTGCGGCTCGATCTGCATGGTCGCGAGCTCGTCCAGCGACCTGGCCCACACCTCCGCGAGGTCTGTTTCACTCATCGGTCGTCCACCCCTCGCGCCCCCACGTGTGATCAACAGCTTTGTCCACAGGTTGTGCACGCCGGATATCGCGGTGTACACGGATCGCGCGGGAAGAGTACCTACGGACGGGACCCGCGTGCCCGGCTCCGGCCACCCCCGGCCAGAGCGTTGTCCACAGCCTAGGGGCCGAGGCTGGCGAGCGTAAGCAAACCGTGTGTTCCGGCGGATGGGCGGGCCCCTGCTGGTTTGACCGGTGGCGGGGGGTGCGCGTAACGTGAGCAGACCCAGCCACTTCCACGGTGGCCAATCCCGCATGCGCGCTTTTCGCCCTGGCGGGCCCCAAGCCCAGATCGGTACCTGGAGTTTCCTGTGAGCAAGCGTACGTTCCAGCCGAACAACCGACGGCGTGCCAAGACGCACGGGTTCAGGCTGCGCATGCGGACCAGGGCGGGCCGCGCGATCCTGTCCGCGCGCCGGCGTAAAGGCCGCGCGCGGGTCAGTGTCTGACCTGCGTTCCCCGGCCGAGACCAGGGAGGTCACCGGTGCTTCCCGCGGCGGCCCGGATGCGGCGGCGTGAGGATTTCTCCGCCGCCGTGCGGGGCGGCAGCCGGACCGGCCGTCCCCTGCTGACCGGGCACCTGCTGGTCCGCCCCGGGTCGGAGGAGCCAGCCCGGGCGGGATTCGTCGTGAGCCGGGCCGTGGGCGGCGCGGTGGTGCGGAACAAGGTGCGCCGGCGCTTGCGCGCGCTCATGGGCAGACATATGGAGTCGCTGCCGCAAGGTAGCCTGCTTGTGGTTCGTGCCAATCCGCGGGCCGCGACCGCACGCCAGTCGGACCTTGCCGCCGAACTCGACCTGGTGATCAACACGTTGCTCCGGCGGCAGGTGGGGGCGCTGAACAGATGATCAGCTCACCCGAGGCCAGCCCTGGCGGCGGGCCGGCGGCCCAGCCGTCGGCTGGCGCCCGGGTCCTGCTGCTCCTGATCGGTACCTACCGGCGCTTCATCAGCCCGATGCTCGGGCCGCGATGCCGGTTCGAGCCCTCATGCAGCGCTTACGCCCTGGAGGCAGTAAGGGTGCACGGGGCGCTGCGAGGTTCGTGGCTGGCGGTCCGCCGGATCGGCCGCTGCCACCCGTTCAACCGGGGCGGCTTTGACCCAGTGCCGCCCCGCCACGCAGGGCGGCTGACGCCCCCAGCACAAGGAGCGAGGTCGTGACCAACCCGCTTACCCCACTGTACGACGCGGTCGCGTGGGTGATCATGCGCCTGCACGCGGGGCTGGGTGCCATCTTCGGCGACTCCAGTGGGGCGGCGTGGGCGCTGTCGATCGTCGTCCTGGTCGTGCTGATGCGCCTGCTGCTGGTGCCGCTGTTCATCAAGCAGATGCACGCGACGCGGAAGATGACCGCGCTCGCGCCGCAAGTCGCTGAGCTGAAGAAGAAGTACAAGAACGACCGGCAGAAGCTCAACGAAGAGACCATGAAGATGTACAAGGAGAACGGCGCGAACCCGCTCGCCGGGTGCCTTCCCGTGGTCGCGCAGCTGCCGGTCTTCTTCGCGCTGTTCAGCGTGCTCCGGGCCATTGCCCAGGACCAGCCGAAATACGGCCTGACTCCGGCGGTCGTGCACAGCGCCCAGCACGCGCAGATTTTCGGCGTCGTCACCGTGGCGGACCGGCTGCTGACGTCGATCTTCCCGCCGGTTTTCTCTTCTCTCGGGACCAGCCAGAAGGTTGTCATCCTGCTGACTGTCGTGGTCAGCGCGGCGACCACGTTCATGACCGTGCGGCAGAGCATGAAGCGCGGCATGACCCCGCAGATGGACCCGAACAACCCGATGGCGTCGTCGCAGAAGATGATGCAGTACATCGTGCCGGTGTTCGCGCTGTCCGGCCTGTACTGGCAGTACGGCCTGGTCCTGTACTGGGTGACGACGAACCTCTGGACGCTCGGCCAGCAGTACGTGCTGTTCCGCAGGTTCCCGCCGCCAGCCACGGCGACCGCGGGCGCCTCCGGGACGCCCGCTACCACCGGCGGCAAGTCCGCGGCCAGGCAGGCGGGCAAGGGCGCGCCGGCCAAGCCGGCCCCGAACGTGACCGCCGCGGGCCGGGCCGCCGCACGGCAGCAGGCTGCGGCCAAAGCAGCTCCGTCGGCCAAGGCTGACGGAGCCCAGCCAGCGAGCGGCAACGGGACCCAGCCGGCCAAGCCGGCCGCGGCCCAGGCCGGCCGGCCGGCCATCAACCAGCTGCGCAAGGGGTCGGGCAAGCCCGAGACGAGCAAGCCCGAGACGAGCAAGCCAACCCGGGGTAAGCAGGCGGGTAGCCGGGCGGCCAAGCCGGCCAGCCCGGCGGCCGCCACCAAGGGAACCGGATCCGGTTCGAACGGCGGCGGCGGCCTGCGCAGGCTCGTCAAGGGCCGCACCGAACCCGAGGCACCCGCGCCTGAGCCCGAGACTAAGATCGTCAGGCAGCAGCCGGTGCGGCAGCCCCGCAGCCGGCGCTCGGGCAAGCGATAAAGCTGAGGCCAGCCACGACCCACGTGTGTCGGGCCGGTACATGAGCACCCCGAACGAGGAGGAAACCCGGTGGTGAGCCAAGCGGAGAATGCGGGCATCGTTGCCAGCGGTGATGCCGCAGACCAGGCACTGACGGGTGAGGGCGGCGGTGCGCCAGTGGGTACCGAGGCGGCCGGCCCGGACGAGCAGGGGCCGGAAGACCTGGACGTGGTGGCCGACGACGAGGCTGGCCTTGAGGACGGCGTCGAGGACGGCGTGGAGGACGGCGTCGAGGACGAGGACTCTGCACCGTCCGATGGCGATGAGGGCTCCTCGGAGGTAGACCTGGCCGACCTCGAGCAGGAAAGCGAGATCGCCGCCGACTACGTCGAGGGCCTGCTCGATGTGGCCGACCTCGATGGCGACATCGACATGGATGTCGAGGGCGACCGGGCCCTGGTGTCCGTGGTGGGCTCGACCCTGCAGGAGCTCGTCGGCCCGCACGGTGAGGTCCTGGAGGCGCTCCAGGAACTGACCCGTCTCGCGGTGCACCGGCAGACCGGGGCCCGTACCCGGATCATGCTGGACGTGGGCGGATACCGGGCCCGTCGCCGGGTCGAGCTCACGGAACTGGGCCAGGACGCGGCAGAAGAGGTCAAGACCAGCGGCGTGCCGCGGCGCCTGGACGCCATGACCCCGTTCGAGCGCAAGGTCGTTCACGATGCGATCGCAGCCGCCGGGCTGCGCAGCGAGTCCGAGGGTGAGGAGCCGAACCGCCGGGTGGTCGTCTTCCCGGTGGGCTGACCCGGTCATGCTCCAGGGTGAGGTGCCGCCTCCCCCGAAGGAAGCAGCGGACGTGTTCGGGGACACCCTCCCGCTCGCCGAGCGATACGTCCGGATGCTCGCGGGCCCCGGGGTCACCCGGGGGTTGCTCGGGCCGCGGGAAGTGCCCCGGCTGTGGACCCGCCACGTGCTGAACTGCGCGGCGATCGCAGATCTTGT
>JAOPYP010000837.1 GCA_025964635.1 Actinomycetes bacterium
CACGCTGGCCGCGCGCCAGCGGGCCGCGGCGGCGCAGGCGTCCGTCGGCCCGGCCCGGTCTGCCTGGCTCGACCGCGCCGCACTGACCCGTGCTCCGCTGCGTCCCGGCCCTGACGCGTGGCGCCGCTCAGCCCGTCCGGCCTAGCCCTGGCCTAGCCCCGCCCGCCCCGCCGGCCTAGATCCGTCAACCCGGCCCGCTTAGACCCGCCAGCCCCGAGCGACCCGCGCGCCTAGACCCAGGCCTCCGGGGGCTGGGCCGAGCGCGGCGCCGCCTGGGTCTCAGCTGGGCTCGCGCCGCCGGGGGCCGGGCCCGGATCGCCGGCCAGCTGCTCGATGATCTTGCTCAGGGCGTTGCGCAGGTGCTCACGCTCCTCAGGGGTCAGGGTCGCGGTCATGCGGCGCTCCAGGTCGTCCCGTTCCCGCTCGATGGCCTGGCGCACGGCGCGGGCCCGGTCGGTGAGGTACAGCCGGACCAGGCGGGCGTCCGCCGGATCGGGCTTGCGCAGCAGCAGGCCGGCGGTGGCCATCCGGTTGGCCGACTTGACCACGGTCGGGGTGGCCAGGTGCAGGCGGCCGGCCAGCTCGCCGGGGGTCAGCCCGTCGGTCTCCCAGAGGACTTCCAGGATCAGGTTCTGCCCGACCCGCACCCCGTGCTGGCTCATGGCCTCGTCTGCGGCGGCCCGCATGAGCTTGGACGACCGGGTGAACAGCGCGAGGAGCTCGTTCATGATCCGATCGTAGACAGTCGCTTGCCAGCTACCGGTCTTCCGGCGTAGGGTTCTCGTTAGCCGGCTATCGAATGTGAGGCCACAGCCGTCCTGACGAGGGCGGTGCCGGGTCTTCCCGTGCCGCAGCAGGGGTCCCCGGGCCCAGTCCGGGGACAGAGCCCGGGCGCACAGTCCGGGCACGGGCCCTGGGCGGCCCTGGCACAGGAGCACCATGCGACTGAGTTTCGGTATCAAGACGTCCCAGATCGGTCTCACCTACCAGGACATCCTCCGGGTCTGGCGGGACGCCGATCAGATCCCCCTGTTCGAGCACGCCTGGCTGTGGGACCACATGGTCCCGCTGCGCGGGGACGTGCGTGGCGCGGCGCTGGAGGCCTGGACGCTGCTCGGCGCGCTGGCCGCGCAGACCCAGCGGCTGCGGCTCGGTGTGATGGTGACCAGCAACCGGCTGCGCAACCCGGCCCTGCTGGCCAAGATGGCCGCCACGGTGGACGTGATCTCCGGGGGACGGCTGGAGTTCGGGATCGGCGCGGGCGGAAGCCAGCTGCCCGGGGCACCGGAGGCACTGACCGCGATCGTGCGCCGCGAGTTCGAGGCCTACGGCGTGCCCATCGTCCCGGCGGGTGCGGCGATCGGCGCGCTGGCCGAGGCGTGCACGCTCATCCGCCGGATGTGGACTGAGGACGACCGGTTCGATTTCAGCGGCCGCTACTACCAGCTGCGCGGCGCGGTCTGCGAGCCCAAGCCGCTGCAGCGGCCGCACCCGCCGGTCATGATCGGGGCGGGCGGCGAGCGGATGTCCCTCCGCGTGGTCGCCGAGCACGCGGACGTCTGGAACTGCCCGGCCCGGACGGCCGCGGAGTTCCAGCGCAAGAGCGCGATCCTGGACGAGCACTGCGCGGCGATCGGCCGCGACCCGGCCCAGATCGTCCGGTCCCTGCAGGTCCTCGTGCCTCCGGGGGACCCGGCGGCCACCCGGGCCCAGCTGCTGGAGCTGATCGACGCGGGCGCCACCCACCTGGTCCTCGCCCCGGTGACGCCGTGGCCCGACCGGCCGGCCCGGTGGCTCGCCGACGAGGTCGCCGAGCCCGTCGCCGCCCAGCTCACCCGGGACTGAGCTGACCAGCGGCGGAGTGACGAGGTCCGATTCCCGCCAGCGCCGCTCCCTGGCCTGGCGTTGAATGAGTGGGTGACACTCGACTGCGACACTTGCTACCGGGCGGTGGTGGCCCGCGACCCGCGCTTCGACGGGCGCTTCTTCACCGGGGTCACCAGTACCGGGATCTATTGCCGGCCGGTGTGCCCGGCCCGGACCCCGGCCCGGGTAAACATGCGGTTCTTCGGGCACGCGGGGGCGGCGGAGGCGGCCGGGTTCCGGGCCTGCCGCCGGTGCCGCCCCGAGACCAGCCCCGGGTCACCGGAGTGGAACGTCCGGGCCGACCTGGCCGCGCGGGCGGTGCGGCTGATCGCGGACGGCTACGTAGACGCCCACGGGATCAGCGGCCTGGCCGCCCGGCTCGCGGTCACCCAGCGGCACCTGCACCGGCTGCTCGTGGCCGAGCTGGGCACCGGGCCGCTGGCCCTGGCCCGGACGGCCCGGCTGCAGACCGCACGGCGGCTGCTGGCCGAGACCACCATGCCGGTCACCGAGGTCGCGTTCGCCAGTGGTTTCTCCAGCGTGCGGCAGTTCAACGCGAGCGTGCTGGAATCCTCGGGCCGGACTCCGTCGGAGCTGCGGGCCCGGGCCCGGCGCAGCGGCCCCGGGGGCCGGGGGGCCCGGGACACGGCCGGGTCCCCGGGCACGTGGCTCACCCTCCGGCTGGCCTGCCGCGAGCCGTTCGACGCGGCCGCGTGGCTGGGCTTCCTGGCCGCGCGGGCGATCCCCGGGGTGGAGCAGGTCACCGCGGACCGTTACACGAGGACCGTCCGGACCGCCACGGGGCCGGGGATCATCGAGCTCATCCCGCGGCCGGGCCAGGGCCACGTGCTGCTCCGCGCCCGGCTGAGCAGGCTCGGCGCGATTGCCCCCGTGGTCGGCCGGGCCCGTCGGCTGCTGGACGCCGACGCCGACCCGGCCGCGATCGGGGCCGCGCTGGCCGCCGACGATCTCATCGCCCCGCTGGTGCGGGCGCGGCCCGGGCTGCGGGTGCCCGGCGCCTACGACGGCTTCGAGCTGGCCGTGCGCGCGGTGCTTGGCCAGCAGGTCTCGGTCGCCGCGGCGAGCACGTTCGCGGGCCGGCTGGCCAGCCGCTATGGCACGCCGCTGCCCCCCGAGGCCACGGCGGACCTGCCCGCCGGCGCCATCACCGAGACCGCCG
>JAOPYP010000043.1 GCA_025964635.1 Actinomycetes bacterium
CCGGCGAACGATATCTGGCAGCGGACCCAGCCGGCCGCGGCTTCCCCGGCCCAGGCGCCCGCTCCCCCGGCGTCCCCCGCCCCGCCCGCAGCACAGCAGGCTCCCGCGCCCCAGGCTCCCCCGCCGCCGGCTCCGCCCCAGCCAGCCGCGCCGGGTGGCAACGGCCCGGCCCGGGCCTCCTCCCCGCTCGGCACGGCGGATGGCCCGTACGTCACCCCGCTGGTCCGCAAGCTGGCCGCCGAGCATGGCGTGGACCTGGCCACCGTCACCGGGACCGGGGTCGGCGGGCGGATCCGCAAGCAGGACGTGGTCGACGCGGCCCGGGTCCGCCGTGAGGCGATCGCGGCGGCGCAGCAGTCCGCCGCGGCCGACGGGCAGGCTGCGGCCGGCCAGGCGCAGGCCGGGGCACCTGGGCAGGCGCAGGCCGGGCCGGGCCAGGGCAGCCAGTCCCGGCCCGCGATCGAGCCGTCGCACCTGCGCGGCACGACCGAGCGGATGTCGCGGGCGCGGCAGCTGATCGCCCGCCGGATGGTCGAGTCCCTGCAGACGTCGGCCCAGCTGACCACCGTGGTCGAGGTCGACGTGACCGCGATCGCCCGGCTCCGCGAGCGCGCCAAGGCCGACTTCGAGGCCCGCGAGGGAGTCAAGCTCACGTTCCTCCCGTTCTTCGCGCTGGCCGCGGTCGAGGCGCTGAAGGTGCACCCGCGGCTCAACGCCAGCATCGAGCCCGACGGGAACCAGGTGACCTATCACGACGCCGAGCACCTGGGCATCGCGGTGGACACCGAGAGGGGGCTGATGGTCCCGGTCATCCGCAACGCCGGCGACCTCAACGTGGGCGGCCTGGCACGCAAGATCGCCGACCTCGCGTCCCGGACCCGCGGCGGGCAGGTCAGCCCGGACGACCTGGCCGGCGGCACGTTCACGCTGACCAACACGGGCAGCCGCGGCGCGCTGTTCGACACGCCCATCATCAACCAGCCCCAGGTCGGCATCCTCGGGACGGGCACGGTCGTGCGCCGCCCCGTGGTGGTCCAGGACCCCGCGCTCGGCGAGGTGATCGCCGTCCGGTCCATGGTGTACCTGGCCCTCAGCTACGACCACCGGCTGGTGGACGGGGCCGACGCGGCGCGCTTCCTGGGCACCGTGAAGGCCCGCCTGGAGGAAGGGGCCTTCGAGGCGGAACTGGGCCTTTAGCCACCAGGCTGGTCCAGGCACCGGCTGGTCTGCACGCCAGGCTGGGCGGGGCACGGGGCCGGTCTGACCACTGGGCCGGTCTGCGCACTGGGCCGGTCTGGGCACTGGGCCAGGGCGTCCGCCGGTCCCGCGGCCAACGAAGACTCAGATGACGGGCCCGCTGGGCCGCACGGGCGAGCAGACGGGGGCAGGCTAATGAAAGTCGCGGTGACCGGGGCGTCGGGGCTGATCGGCAGCGCCCTGACCGCCTCGCTGCGGGAGAGCGGGGACCAGGTGGTCACGCTGGTGCGCCGCACGCCCGCGTCGGCCAGCGAGATCGCCTGGGATCCGCTGGCCCCCCGGGGCGGCCTGGGGACGGGTGCCCTCGACGGGACCGGCGCGGTGGTGCACCTGGCCGGCGCGGGAATCGCCGGCCGCCGGTGGACCGACGCTTACAAACAGGAGATCCGGTCCAGCCGGGTGCAGGGCACCCGGGGGCTCACCGAGTTCCTGGGGGCCATGGACCAGCCGCCCGCGGTCCTGCTCTCCGGGTCCGCTGTCGGCTGGTACGGGGATACCGGCGGCCGTGAGGTGGACGAGTCGGCCCCGGCGGGCGCGGGGTTCCTGGCCGGCGTGGTCAGCGACTGGGAAGCGGCCGCCGACCCGGCCCGGCAGGCCGGCATCCGGGTCGCCACCCTGCGCACCGGCATCGTGCTCTCCCGCCACGGCGGGATGCTGGCTAAGCTGCTGCCGCTGTTCCGGTTCGGCCTGGGCGCCCGGCTGGGCCCGGGCACGCAGTACATGAGCTGGGTGGCCCTGGCCGACTGGATCCGGGCCGCCCGCTTCCTGCTCGACCACCAGGAGATATCCGGGCCCGTCAACCTGACCGCGCCGGATCCCGAGACCAACGCCGCCTTCACCGCCGCGCTGGCGGCCGCGCTGCACCGCCCGGCACTGTTGAGCGTCCCGTCCCCGGTGCTGTCGATGGCGCTGGGCGGCGTGACCAGCGACCTGATGACCAGTGCCCGGGCCCTGCCCCGGGTGCTGCGTGAGGCCGGATTCGGGTTCACCTATCCGGGGCTGTCCGCCGCGCTCACCGCCGAACTGCAGCCGGCCGGCTCCGCCGCCTAGCGCCCGCCTGCTTCCTCCGCCGGAGGGCTGGGCGGGCCGGGGGACGGCACGGCGAGGAACGCGGTGAGGGCGGCCGAGAGCCCGGCGGGATCATCCAGCCAGGGGAAGTGGCCGGCGCCCGGCTGGACGGTGAGTTCCCAGCCCGGGAAGAGCCCGGCCGCCTGGGCCAGCAGCTCCGGAGGAGCCCCGGCGTCCAGTTCACCCGCGTACACCAGGACGGGGGCGGTGAGGGTGGCCAGCGCGGCCCGGGTCGCGGGCGGGTCGAACGCCCCCTCGGCGTAGAACGCGGCGCGCACCGGCGCGGCCTGATCGCCCAGGGCGGCCCGGGCATGGGCCCTGGCTGCGTCGTCCCAGCGGCCGTAGTAGAACGGCTGGTAGCCGAGCACGGTCTCAGCCGGGACGTCGCCCTGGTCGGCCGCCTCCGCGGCGGCCCAGGCCGCCTCGAACCAGGGCTCCGCCGAGCGCCGCCGCATGGCGGCGTGCTGCTCCTCGTCGGTGAACGTCAGCCCCAGCGCGCGCACGCCGGGGGTGAGCAGGATCAGGTGACCGATCCGCTCCGGGTGCGCCGCCGCATACCGCAGGGCCACATTCCCGCCCGCGGAATGCCCGAGCAGGTCCATCCGCTCCAGGCCCAGCTCGGCCCGCAGCGCCTCCACGTCCCGGGCGATCCGGTCACAGCGGTAGGCCGCCGGGTCGGCGGCCACCTCGC
>JAOPYP010000059.1 GCA_025964635.1 Actinomycetes bacterium
TGCGTGTTCGCCCCGCGCTGCGCGTTCGCCGCCGCGCCCTGCGCGACCCAGCCCCCGCTCGTCCCGGCCGGCGACCGCCGCAGCGTCGCCTGCCACCGGCACACCGAATGGATGACCCTGGCCCGCGCCCGCGCGGCCGACCGCACC
The DNA here is from genome assembly GCA_025964635.1 of Actinomycetes bacterium. GTDB lineage: Bacteria > Actinomycetota > Actinomycetes > Streptosporangiales > Streptosporangiaceae > RYN-230. The sequence goes on from JAOPYP010000059.1 coordinate 148, forward strand.
ACGGGGCACACGACGGGCCGCAGCCCGGATCGCGGCCCGGGCCGCACAACGGAAGGACAGCTCGCATGAGCAACCGGCAGATCAAGCTCGGCGCGGTGACCATGGGCGTGGGTGGCCCCGGCCAGCACTACCAGTGGCTGGACCCCGAGATCCCCGGCGACGCCAGCGTCAGCATCGGCTGGTACATCGAGCAGGTGCGGCTGGCTGAGGCGGCCAGGTTCGACCTGGTCTTCATCGTGGACAGCCAGTTCATCACCCCCGACTCGCCGCCGCACTACCTCAACCGGCTCGAGCCGATGACGCTGCTGTCCGCGCTCGCCGTCGTGACCCGGCACATCGGCCTGGTCGCCACCATGACCACGTCCTACAACGACCCGTTCAACCTGGCCCGGCGGCTGGGCTCGCTGGAGCTGATCAGCGGCGGCCGGTCTGGCTGGAACGTGGTGACGAGCGGTGACGCGGGCGCGGCGGGCAACTTCAGCCGGGACGAGCACTACGACTACGACACCCGGTACGCGCGCGGGCTGGAGTTCGTCCGGGTCGCCCAGGGCCTGTGGGACTCCTACGAGGCGGACGCGTTTCCCCGGGACGGCCAGGCCCGCCGGTTCCTGGATCCCAGCCGGCTGCACGCGCTGAACCACAAGGGCGAGCACTTCCAGGTGGCCGGCCCGCTGAACATCTCCCGCTCGCCGCAGGGGCAGCCGGTCATCTTCCAGGCCGGCGACTCCGAGCAGGGCCGCGACCTGGGCGCCACCATCGGCGAGGGCATCTTCACCCACGCGGCGTCGATCGAGCAGGGCCAGGCCTTCTACTCCGACCTCAAGGCCCGTGCGATCGCCAAGGGCCGCAACCCGGACCACATCATCGTGATGCCCGGCGTCCGGGTGTTCGTCGGCGACACGGACGCCCAAGCCCGCGAGATCGAGCACGACCTGCAGGTGGCCGACCAGGACTTCGACCGGGCACTCGGTGAGCTGGGCCGCCCGTTCGCGTGGCACGACTTCCGTCAGTACGACCTGGACGCGCCGTTCCCCGACGTGCTGCACGTGGCCGAGCGGGGTTTCCGGACCCAGGCCGAGAAGATCGTGCAGCTGGCCCGGGACCAGGGCTACACGCTCCGGCAGACCGTGGAGGCCATCTCCAGCCCGAGGCCGACGCCGTTCGCGGGCTCGCCCGAGACTGTGGCCGACGAGATGCAGCGCTGGTTCGAGGAGCGCGCACTGGACGGTTACAACATCCACATCGGCCACCCATCCCAGTTCCGCCGGTTCACCGACGAGGTGGTGCCGATCCTGCGCGAGCGCGGCCTGGTCCGCGCCGAGTACGAGTCCAGCACGCTGCGCGGGAACCTGGGCCTCCCCGTCCCGGAGAACCGCTACACCGAGGCCCGCCGGGACGAGGCGCCCGCTGCCGACCTGATCACGGCGCGCTGAGCGGGAGCTGGCCCAGGAACGACGTCAGCGCAGGCGGGAACTCGTCCAGCCCGACCGCCACGGACAGCGGCGTCACCGAGATCAGCCCGCGCCGCAGCGCGGCCACGTCGGTGTCGGCCGGGCCGGCGGCCTCGGGGATGGTCTCATCCGGCTCGCCGAACAGGTACATGGTCTGCGGGCCGGGGTCGGAGTCCCAGTCCTTGACCGGGGCCCGCGGGTACACCCGCTGCCCGGGCCGGGTGAGCACCGCGGCCGGGCCGTCCTGCGTCCCGGCCCCGGCGGGATCGGCCGGGTAGTTGACGCTGAGCACGACCGTCTCGTCCGGCCGGGCCCGCAGGAACGCGGCGGCCGCCCGGGCCCCGTGCCGGGCGGCCAGCCCGAAGTCGTACCCGGGCCCCCCGGGACCCGGATGCTCGGTGTAGTTGACCGACAGGCTGCCCGCCGGCGTCTGCTGGGAGAGGCACAGCGCGGACGTGCCGAGCACCGCGGCCTCCAGCCCGGCGCCGATCGTGCCCGAGTACACCACGTCGTCGGCCACGTTGGCGCCGTGGTTGATGCCGCTGACCACGAGGTCCGCCTCGGCGGCCAGCCCGCCGAGCAGCCCGGCCCGGACGCAGTCGGTCGGGGTGCCGTCGCACTCGAACACCGGGTGCGGCCCGCCCTCCAGCCGCCGGACGCCCACCGGCCGGTCGAACGTGCACTTGCGCGCGAACCCGCTGCGCTCCCCGTCGGGCGCGACGGTGACCACCGAGGTGCACACCCCGGTGAGGGCGGCCCGGATCGCCTGGATGCCGGCGGACCGGACCCCGTCGTCGTTGGTCAGCAGGACCCGCACGCTGTCTCCTTCCGGGGCGACCGCCGCCGGGCGCGGCGGGCGGCGGCCCGGGCCCCGCGGTCTATGGTTAGCTTATGGGCGCCCATCTGGACGAGCCGGACCGCGTCACCGCCCTGGACCGCGGCAAGAGCACGCGCAGCCTGGTGGAACAGCGGCTCCGCGCGCTGATCTCCTCCGACGAGCTGGACGGTGACGGCCGCCTGCCCACCGAGCGGGAGCTGGCCGGGATGTACGGGGTCAGCCGCACCACAGTCCGGCAGGTGCTGGACGGGCTCGAGCACGCCGGCCTGATCCGGCGGCGCCGGGGCCGGACCGGCGGCACGTTCGTCACCCGGGGCCGGGTGGACATCGACTTCGGCTACCTGGCCGGCATCCCGTCCTACCTCCGGGCCCAGGGGTTCCGGGCCGGGGCCCACGTGGTGTCCGCGCGGATGGTCCCGGCGGACACGGCGACCGCGGAGGCGCTGCGGATCCCGCCGGGCGCGCTGGTCCACGACGTGATCCGGGTCCGGCTGGCCGACGAGGTCCGGATCTCACTGGAGCACGCCCGGTTCCCGGTCGCCATGTTCCCCGACCTGCTGGGCGAGCGGCTGGACGACAGCATCTACGAGCTGATGGCGCACCGGTACGGCCTGCGGGCGGTCAAGGCGGTGGAACGCCTGGTGGCGGTGCTCGCCGACGCCGACCAGGCCGCGCTGCTCGGCATCGAGGTCGGCGACCCGCTGATGGCGATCGAGCGGATCGCCTACGACGGCGCGGACCAGCCGCTGGAGTACTCCACCGACCTGTTCCGCGGGGACCGGACCCGGGTCATCGCCTGGGCGTACGGCGCCGACGCGGGAACCGGGGCCAGCCAGGCCAGCCTGCTCACCCCGGCCAGCCCGGCCACTCTGCCGGTCTCCCCGGCGGCCGCAGCCGGGGCCGCCCCGGCTCAGGCCAGCACCCGGGCCCGGTCCGGGTCGTAGGGCGCGCGCAGCGTCATCGCCGCGTCGAACGGCTCACCGCCGATGACCACCTGGTAGCGGCCCTCCTTGAGCCACTGCGGGTCGGCCTTCCCGCCGTCCCGGCGCTCCAGGTAGCCGAGCAGCACAGCCCGGCCCAGCGTGTGCCCGAACGCGGCCGAGCTGGCGAAGCCGGCCGGCTCTCCGTCGCGGAGCAGCAGCTCGCCACCCCAGGCGTACGCGTCCGGGTCGTCGATCACGAAGCTGGCCAGCCGCCGGGTCACCCCCCCGGCCCGGTGCCGGCGCACCGCGTCGGCGCCGCGGAAGCCGACGGGGGAGCGGTCCTTGCAGGTGAACCCCAGGCCCGCCTCGACCGGGGTGGTGTCCGGGGTCAGCTCGCGGCCCCACACCCGGTAGCCCTTTTCCAGCCGCAGCGAGTCGATCGCGTAGTAGCCGGCCAGAGCCGGCGCGAGCCTGTGGCCCGGGTCGCCGGGGCCCGGGCCGGCGACGCCGGGGCCGGTGAGCCGCTCGAACGCCGCCACCGCCATCTCGGCCGGCACGTGCAGCTCCCAGCCGAGCTCGCCGACGAACGTCAGCCGGGACGCCCGGACGGTCAGCCCGGCCAGGTCGATTTCCCGGCTCCAGCCGAACGGGAAGGCCTGGTCGGACAGGTCGTCGGCGGACAGCCCGGCCAGCAGCTCACGCGACCGCGGGCCCATCACGCTGAGCACCGCGGAGCCCGAGGTCACGTCGAAGAACTCGGCCCGCAGGCCGCCCGGCACGCCGCGGCGCAGCAGGTCCAGGTCGTGCACGGCCTGGCTGCTGCTGGTGACCAGCAGGTACTCGTCCCAGGCGATCCGGGTCACGGTGACGTCGGCCTCGTACCCGCCGCGGTCGTTGAGCAGCCCGGTATACACGGTCCGGCCGTCCGGCACAGCCACGTCCGCGGCGCACAGCCACTGCAGGGCGGCCTCGGCGTCCGGGCCGCGCGCGGCGATCTTCGCGAACGAGGTCTGGTCGAACAGCGCGACGTGCTCCCGGGCGGCCCGGTGCTCGGCGGCGCTCGGCCCGAACCAGTTCTGCCGTCCCCAGCCGTACTCGGTGACCGGCGTCACCCCGGGCGGCGCGAACCAGTTGGCCCGCTCCCAGCCCAGCTTGGTGCCGAAGCTGGCCCGCCGGGCCTCCAGCAGGTGGTGCACGGGGGAGCGGCGCACCCCCCGGGAGCTTTCCGGTTCCCGGTTCGGCCAGGCCATCGCGAAGTGCAGGCCCACGATCTCCTGGACCCGGCTGCGCAGCCAGCGCTTGTTGCCCTGGAACGGGGAGAACCGGCGGATGTCCACCGGGCTGAGATCCAGGTCCGGTTCGCCGGCCACGATCCACCGGGCCAGCGCCGCGCCGGCCCCGCCGGCGAAGGCGATGCCCGAGGAGTTGAAGCCCGCCGCCACGAAGTAGTTCGCCAGCTGCGGCGCCTGGCCCATGATGAAGTTGTGGTCGGGGGTGAAGCTCTCCGGCCCGTTGTAGAACTTCTTCACCCCGATCTTCTCCATCACCGGGACCCGGTGGATGGCGCCGCGCATCAGCACGTCGAACTGGTCCCAGTCCTCGGGCAGCAGCTGGAACTCGAACGGCTCGGGGATCTCGTCCGACGCCACCCAGGGCTTGGCGTCCGGCTCGAAGCCGCCCATCAGCAGCCCGCGGACCTCCTCCTTGAAGTAGGTGAACGAGTCGGGGTCGCGCAGCGTGGGCGTGGTGCGGTCCAGCCCCTCGATGGCCTCGGTGACGATGTAGAAGTGCTCGGCCGGCTGCAGCGGGATGGTCACGCCGGCCTGGGCGCCGAGCGCCTTGGCCCACTGGCCGCCGCAGTTCACCACGTACTCGCACTCGATGTCGCCGCGCGCCGTCCGGACCGCGGTCAGCCGGCCCCGGTCGGCGGTGAAGCCGGTCACCCGGGTCCGCTCCAGGATCGTCACCCCGGCCTGCCGGGCCCCCTTGGCCAGGGCCTGGGTGATGTCGGACGGGTTGGCCTTCGCGTCGTTGGGCAGCCAGACCGCGCCGGCCAGGTCCCCGGCGTACATCAGCGGCCAGCGGTCCGCGGCCTCCGCCCCGGAGATGATGTGCGCCTCCACGCCCTGCGCGATGGCCGAGTCCACCGTGCGGCGCAACTGGACCATGCGCTCCCGGGAGGCGGCGACCCACAGCGCCCCGCTCTGGTTCCACCCCGTGCCCTGGCCGGTCAGCTCTTCCAGGCGGGCGTACAGCCGGCTGCTGTCCAGCATCAGCCGGGTCAGCGACGGGTGGGTGCGCAGCTGCCCGACGATGCCGGCCGCGTGCCAGGTCGTGCCGCAGGACAGCTGGCCCTGCTCGAGCAGGGCCACGTCGGTCCAGCCCAGCTGGGCCAGGTGGTAGGCCACGCTGCAGCCGACGATGCCGCCCCCGACGATCACGACCCGGGCCCGCTGCGGAACGTCTGCGACCGGCATCACGCCTCCGTCCGTCCGGCGCGGCCCGTCCGTGAAGCGCGGCCGCCCGCACCGTATGCACTATTTGGGCGTACCATATCTCGCCGCCGTGAGCCTGTCATCCGGACGGCGCCCGCCGGGCGCCTGGAGATCACGCCTGGCCGCGGCCCTTCAGGCCAGCAGAGCGGGGGTTTACCCGGGCTGAAGTTGTGCCTTGTCAGGCCCGGGGGCGTAGGTTAGAGTTCGCCCAAATAGGACGCCGTCGACCTAAATGGACCACCCATTAGCGGAGGGACGGTTCGTCGGATGGGCACACTCGAAACCGCGGGAACGGAGCGGGCCGCTCCGGCCGCCGGGCATCTGAGCCGCGCGCTCACCACGCTCACCAACGGGGCGCTGACGTTCGCCGGGGTCGGCGTGTTCGGCGGCCTGTTCTCCCTCTACGGCTTCTCCATGGGCTCGGTGGGCGGCGCGGAGTTCTGGGGCTGGCCGCTGGTGGGGATCAGCGTCGGCGCCATGGTGCTGGTCATCGCCGAGCTCGCGTCCAAGTACCCGTTCGCCGGCAGCATGTACCAGTGGCCCACGATCCTGGCCGGGCGGCGCACCGGCTGGTGGCTGGGCTGGATCTACGCCATGGCCATGTTCCCGCTCATGACCGCGTACTACGCCAGCCTTCCGGTGCTCCTCCACCCGCTGTTCGGCCTGGCCCCCAGCTTCACCACCGACGAGATCATCATCGTGATCGCGGCCGTGATCGCGGTGGCCTGGAACGTGGTCCAGATCGGCATCCTGGGCCGGGTCGCGCAGTGGGCCATGGTCCTGGAACTGTCCGTGGTCACCATCGTCTGCCTGGTCACCTTCATCCTGGGCGCCAAGCATTTCGGCAACCTGACCCAGACGGCCACCGTCACGACCAACGCCCAGGGCACCGCGTCGGTCCAGGCGCTCAGCTCACTCGGCACGTTCATCCCGCTGTTCCTCGGCGCCGGCGTGTTCAACGCCCTGTGGGTGCTGTACACGTTCGAGAACGGCGGCACGCTGGGCGAGGAAACCCTCAACGCGGGCCGGTCCGCGCCGCGCGCCGTGATCGGGGCCTACCTGTTCGCCATCGCGTGCGGGCTGCTGTTCTACCTGACCCTCACCCCCTCCATCCCGGGCATGAAGGCGGCCATGCTCGGCGGGGTGCCCGCCGAGAACGCGATCACCGCGCACATGTCGGGCAGCGTGTTCAAGGTCTTCCTCGCGGTGGTCGCCATCGGCCTCATCGTGGCCACGAACACCATGTTCACCGGGGCGGTCCGGCACATCTACGGCATGGCCCGCGACGGCCAGGTCCCGTTCTCGCGCACGTTCGCCCGGACCCTCAAAGACGGGTCACCGTGGGCGGCGGTGCTGCTGATCGGCATCCTGTCCCTGGTCCCGGTGTTCGTGTTCACCACCAAGACCCCGTCGATCGTCGGCGGCGCGACCGCCGCCATGTACGTGGCCTACTTCCTGGTCATGGCCGTGACGCTCATCTACCGGCTGAAGGGCTGGCCGAAGGTCAGGGGGCAGTTCGCGCTGGGCCGCTGGGGGCTGCCGGTCAACATCGTGGCCGTCCTCGGCACCGGCCTGACCGCGTTCGACCTGCTCTGGCCCCGGGCGGCCACCAACCCGACCTACAACCAGATCTCCGGGACCACCGGCGGCTTCTTCCTCAAGGACCTGCCCATGGCCTGGCTGATCATCGGGCTGCCGCTGCTGGTCGGGGTGGTGTTCTACGCCGCCCGGTCGCGCCGGCTGCACGCCGCCCCGATCGCCATCGAGCAGTTCCACCCCGAGCCGTGACCACGACGGAGGGGACCGCGATGACCGCGCCGCAGGAGGGAGCCGCCGTGACCGCCCCGCAGGACGGGCCCGCCGAGGGCCCGGCCGGCGGCCGGTTCGCCCGCCAGATGCACCAGGTGGCCTCGGCCGCGGCCATGCTGCGCGGCCAGGAGCTGACCTGGACCCAGCTGTTCGGCGGCCTGGCCCACGTCACCTACCAGGTCGCCACGGCCGGGGGGGACCGGTACGTGGTCAAGTTCCTGACCCAGGAGATGGACGACTTCGGCCTGATGATCCCGATCGGCGACCTGATCGCCAACACGATCGCGGCGGGGGAGTCGGGTGTCGGCGCGCGGGTCCTGGCCGCGCTGCCCGGCGTCCCGGCGATCGTCCTGGAGTTCATCGACGGGGTCACGCTCGACCCCCCCGACCTGGCCCGGCCGGAGTACATCCCGCGGATCGGCCGGGCCATCCGGGACCTGCACACCCGGGCCCCGGCCATGGGCAACGCCATCGTCATCTGGAAGTTCCTCGACGACTACCTGGGGCTGCTGGATACCCACGCGCTGGCCAGCCCGGACGGGCTGCTGGACTGGCTGCCGGTCATGCGCCGGATCCAGGCCGCGCTCGAGGTGCGCCAGCTGCCGCCGGTGCCCAGCAACAACGACCTGCTGGCCAGGAACGTGATGGACGACGGCCGGGTGCGGCTGATCGACTACGACTTCTCCGGCATGAACGACCCCATGTTCGACGTGGGCGACGTGGCCATGGAAGGCGACTACGACCCGGACCAGGTCGCGACGCTGTGCGAGGCGTACTTCGGCCGCCACGACCCGGTGCAGTGTGCCCGGGCCCGGCTGTTCGGCATCGCCGCGCAGTACACCTGGTCGCTGCTGTTCGTCGGGATGGACAAGCTGCTCAGCGACTCACCCGACGAGTCGTTCGACTACTGGGACGAGGCGGTGCAGCGCTGGCACTGGACCCGGGCCAGGCTGGAGGACCCGGGCCTGGATGCGCTCATCGCCCGGGCCGCCGGGGCGGCCTGAGCCGTGGACAAGGTCGCGCTGGTCACCGGCGGTTCCAAGGGCATCGGCTACGCGTGCGCGCAGCGGCTGCTCGCCGACGGGTACGAGGTCGCGTTCTGCGCCCGGAACCAGGCCGAGATCGACGCTGCGGCCGCCCGGCTCGGCGGCCGGGACCGGGTCTTCGGGCTGCGCGCCGACGTCGGCCTGCCCGAGGACTGCGCGGGCCTGGTCGCCTCGGTCACCGAGCGGTTCGGCCGGATCGACGTCCTGGTCAACAACGCGGGGGTGTACGCCCCGGTGCCGTTCCTGGACTTCACCGCGGACCGCTGGGACACGCTGATGGACATCAACGTGCGCGGTCCCGTGCTGGTCAGTGTGCTGGCCGCCCGGGCCATGCGGGAGGCTGGCGGCGGCCGGATCGTGCATATCGCCTCCACCAACGGGCAGCTGTCCGAGGCCGAGTTCGCGCACTACAACGCGTCCAAGGCGGCCCTGATCTCGCTCACCAAGTCGATGGCCGTGGAGCTCGCACCGCTGGGCATCCTGGTCAACGCGGTCGCCCCGGGCTGGGTGCTGACCCCGCTCAGCGAGCCGTTCGTGGCCACCCTGGACGCCGCGGCGCTGGGCCGGATCAGCCCGCTGCGCCGGGTCGGCGGGGCCGCAGAGGTGGCCGGGGCGGTCTCGTTCCTCTGCGGCCCCGACGCCACCTACATCACCGGGATCACGCTCAACGTGGACGGCGGCCTCACCGCCATGCACCCTGCTGTCTAGCGCAGCTTCGCGCGCGGGCTGTCCAGCGCAGCTTCGCGCCCGGGCGGGCTAGCCGTCCAGCAACTGGTGCTTGGACGGGGCGAGCACGGCTGCGACGACCCCGGCGGCCGCCACCGCGGCCGCGGTCCATTCCGCGGGCCTGAACCCCTGGATAAACGAGGCCGGGGAGGCGTAGCTGCCATGGGCGGCGAACACCGCGGCCAGGATCGCCACGCCGAACACGCCCCCCAGCGCGTTCAGCGCGTTGTTGGTGCCGGCGGCCACGCCGACGTCGCTGGGCGGGACCGAGCTGGTGACGGCGTTGGCCACGGTCGGGAAGCACATCGAGACACCCACGCCCGCGATGATCAGCGGCGCGACCAGGGTGCCGTAACCCACCCGCGGCTCGGCGACCGCCGCCAGCCAGCCCAGCCCGGCAGCCTGCATGACCAGTCCGGCGACCATGAACGGCCGGTTCCCGATCTTGTCGGCGAGTGCGCCGGCGACCGGGGCGACCAGCATGGGCGTGGCCATCCAGACCAGGATCCGCAGGCCGGCCTGCAGCGGGGAGTAGCCCAGCCCGATCTGGAACAGCTGGGTGATGAAGAACAGCGACCCGATGAGCGAGATGAACTGGAAGAAGATCACCGCGTTCGCCGTGGCGAAGCCGCGCCGGCGGAAGTAGGCCAGCGGCAGCATCGGATACGGGGCCCGGCGTTCCCAGGCCAGGAACCCGGCCAGGAACACCGTCCCGGCCGCGAACGCGCCGATCACTTCGGCGCTGCCCCAGCCGGCCGAGGGTGCCCGCACCGGCGCCCAGGTCAGCATGAACAGGGCAATCCCGGCCAGGGCCATGCCGGTGATGTCCAGCTGCGGCCGGGGGCCGCGGCTTTCGCGCAGCCGCCGCGCGGACAGTGCCGCGACGGCCAGCCCGACGGGGACGTTGATCCAGAAGATCCACTGCCAGGAGAGGCCCTGCACGATCGCGCCCCCCACGACCGGGCCGGCGGCCACCCCCAGGCCGGTGATCCCGCCCCAGATCCCGATGGCCGCCCCCCGCTTCTCGGCCGGGAAGGCGTCGCTGATCAGGGTCAGGGTCAGCGGGACCAGCATGGCCGCCCCGGCGCCCTGCACCACCCGCGCCGCGATGAGCGTCCCGGCACCCGGTGACAGCGCCGCCAGGGCCGAGCCCAGCACGAACACGATCAGCCCGAGGACGTACATGCGGCGGCGGCCGAACCGGTCGCCCAGCGCGGCGCCGGTCAGCATCAGGCAGCCGAAGGCCAGGCTGTACGCGTTGATCGTCCACTCCAGGTCGGCCAGGCTCGCGCCCAGCTGCGTCTGCAGGGTCGGCAGCGCCGTGGCCACCACCACCACGTCCAGGGCAGACATGAACGCTCCGAGCCCGGCCAGCACGAGCGTCCAGCCATTGCGGGGCCGCCCCGGCGTGACGCCCGTGGTACCGCTGGCCGGGCCGCCTTCGATACGGCCGCGAGCGCGGCCGGCCGGCGGGGCGGCAGATAGCTCCGACATGTCAGCTACTCCGTTCTGAGTCCTCTGGTGAGCGGCCGCCGGACCGGCGGCCTGGCCGCCGCCAGTCGGGCGGCCTATAGAGGTTGACCAGCCGGACCCGCGGGAATCGCCGCGTTACGAACTGCGGGAGGATCTGGACTGGTCAGTGCCGGGATCAGGCAGCGCCGGGCGCGGCCGCGATCCGTGGCTGACGGCCGAGGAAGGCGACCAGCTGGTCGCCGGGGCAGGCCGGCCCGGGCACCGGGACCGGGTCGGCGAACAATCCCGCCCGGGTGCCGGGCGGGATGAACAGCGGGGCGATCGGCAGCAGGAGAGCCGCCAGGCCCGGCGGGACCGGCCGGCGGCTGCCGCACGCGACCGAGATGTCCCAGCCATGAGCGGTGATCTCGATGGTCCCGGCGGCGATGACCAGCCTCGCGGCCAGGTCGCGGTCACCGATGGCGACCAGATGATCGGCGGGCCCGGCCGAAGCGCAGGCGGCCAGCAGCCGGGTGGCCGAGCGGCACAGGCCGCTGACCGGGTCAGGGTCGGGTCCCTCGTCACCTGGCGCCGGGCCGGTGCCGATGTATCCGGCGGTGATCGCCTCGTGCAGCGCCCCGGCCGAGTCGCTGACGTGGTGCAGCAGCGATCCCAGGTCCCAGCCGGCGCACGGGGTGGGGCACGAGAGCAGCTGCGGCGTGGCCAGCCGGCTACTGGCGAGCGCGTAGCTGACCGCCGATCCGAGGAGCTCGAGTCCCCGCGTCAGCGGGGCCATGAC